>JAYUBR010000885.1:0-13704 GCA_043740775.1 Ferruginibacter sp.
GGTCATGTTGAAAATATTTTAATCAGTGAAGAAGAAATGGCTAATAGAGGAATACAATATTTTAAAACCAACCGGGGAGGGGATATCACTTTTCACGGCCCACAGCAAATTGTTGGATATCCCATTCTTGATCTTGATAAATTTTATACAGATATTGGCAAATATCTCCGGGCGTTGGAGGAAGTTATTATCCTTACAATGCAGGAATATGATTTAAAAGGAGAACGTAGCAAAGGTGAAACGGGTGTTTGGCTTGATGCAGGTATACCAGACAAAGAAAGAAAAATCTGTGCCATGGGTGTACGTTGCAGCCGCTGGATTACCATGCATGGTTTTGCTTTTAATGTTAACACAGACCTTTCGTATTTTAATAGCATTATACCCTGTGGCATACAAAACAAGAAAGTTACTTCCCTGCAAAAAGAACTTAATACAGCAATGAATTATGAAGAAGTAAAATGTAAAGTAAAAGCAAATTTTGAAAAAGTATTTGTCGTTCAGTTACAATAATACTAATAATTAGCTAATGTGCTGATGTGCTAAAGTGCTAATGAAAACAACGATTCGTAAAATGGAGACTATGCGGTTTTGTAATTAGCTAATTATCGAATTAGCTAATTAATTAGTAATTATCGCTGTTCACCGGCAACCGGCTTTTTTGTTTCAGGTGGTGGTGGCCCAACCCAGCCATCTTTAGCAATATAAAATTTATATTTCTCCAGCAAAATACCGTCATCGTACAAGTGATAATAAAACCAGCCGTTATGCAAAAAATTTACTTTTTCTACAATCAGGTAAGATTCTTTTATTTTTTTTATTTCAAACACCGGCCTGTCTTTATCATCAAAAAAATACAGCGAAAATTTTTGCGTATCAGCATTTGGTAAACTAACAATCAGGTTATTTTCTTTATTGGAATAAATAAATTTACTGGGTACAAAACCTGCCGGAACCTTTGGTTTTACAGGCTTTTTTGATGCAGGTAACAGATCTTCTTCTATTTCAGTTAATGGAACAATAACAGGAGCTGTAAAGTCAACCAATGTATCCCTTATAACCTGTACATCTTTTACCTGTTGTTTAAAAGTATCAATCACGGGTTTGTGCGAACGGGAGAAGAAATAGATGCCACCTTCAAATGCAACAAATACACGGTAAAACATATTGGGGTTGATAGCCTTCCTGTCTACATAACCATTTTCTTTACTCAATGGATTGAGCACTGTTCCGATGGTAACAAAATTTTTCATACTATCATAGGATCGCTGAATATTAATATTGCTGATTTTGGCACCGTAATTATTTTTCCAGCTAACAATTATCTGGTTGCTGATATTTTTTACTGAAATGCGTGGCAATGTATCCTGCCCAAAACACCTGCCGGCAAAGGCGGAAGTAATGATAATAAAGGGCAACAAAAATTTGCGCATAACTTTTTTTGAACGCAGGAAAGGTTGAATTGTTTGATGGGCAAAGATAACAAGCTGCTAAATGAAATCAGAAAATTAAAGTTCCGGCTTGTAAAGATGCATTGCCCTGCAAACCACCTGTATGAAGGCAGGTGATTTTACTGCCTGGTTTAAAAAAATCTTTTTCAACATTGTCCAATACTGCAAACATCATTTTTGCCGTATACACAAAATCTGTAGGGATGGTATTTTGTTTATACAGCCCGTTCATAAACTGTATTAATGCTGGTGTTTTTTTTGCATAGCCACCGAAATGATATCCGTCCATTAAATGAAAAGAGTTTGTTCTGTTTGTTAAATATTCTATTCTCTCAGCAATATCGGTCATGCCTTTTAACACAGGTATTCCAATTACGTGCTGGTGTTTTTTTGCACCGGTAATCAATCCTGCAAGGGTAGTTACTGTACCCAATGCGCTACAAATATGAGTAGTGCTTTCATCAATCATTTCTGTTATCAAAGCCGCACCTGCTGCTCCCTTGGGATGATAGCCTCCTTCGGGCACCAGTACATATTCTTTCCATTCATCCGGAAAGCTTTCTATAAAATCTGCGGTTTCTTTTTTATCATAAACAGCTCTTGGTAAAAAATGCAATTGCATGCCATATTCCATACAAGCCTGCAGAGTAGCGGATAGGTTTGCCGGCTTTTCTCCTCTTACCAAACCAATGCTTTTTAGCCCGGCGGTTTTACAGGCATAGGCCGTAGCCACCAGGTGATTGGAATACGCTCCGCCAAATGTAAGGATGCCGGGAAGATCGTATGTCAACGCATCCTGTAAAAAATAATTCAGCTTAAACAGTTTATTACCTGATACAATTGGGTGAATTTTATCAAGTCTTAAAATGAACAGGCTTACTTTTTTTTTAGTAAGGCAATCGTTTGCAATAGCATCGCATGAAATATTTGCAGTATCAAAAAGCATTTTATAAACCTATTAGATTATTTTCGCCATCACAATATAATTCAATGTTTCAATGTTAACGCCGGGATATTTAGATAACATTGATTACAATTCCTAAACATCCTGTAGTTATATGCAGGAACAAACTTAATAAAAGATGAAACCAACTTTGGTAGTATTAGCAGCAGGAATGGCCAGCCGCTACGGTAGTATGAAACAGGTTCAGGGTTTTGGCCCAAGCGGGGAAACCATTATGGAATATTCTATTTATGATGCCATTCGTGCAGGATTTGGTAAGGTTGTGTTTATTATCCGGGAAGAATTTCTGGAGATGTTTAAAGAAACGTTTGCCCTTAAATTAAAAGATAAAATTGAAGTGGCATTTGCATTCCAGGAATTGTCAAAATTTGCTGGTAACCGGCAGATACCGGAGGAAAGAAAAAAGCCATGGGGCACTGCACACGCCGTGCTTTGTTGCAAAGGAATAGTGAACGAACCCTTTGCAGTAATAAATGCAGATGATTTTTATGGCCTTGAGGGTTTTGAAAAAGCATATAACTTTTTAACTACAAAAGTGGCGGATAATAATTACGCTATTATTGGATATGAGCTAAAGAAAACCTTAAGTGACAATGGCAGTGTAAGCCGCGGTGTTTGTAATGTAGATGCAGATGGTAACCTGGTTGATATAAATGAGCGTACCAAAATTTACCGGAATGAGCAGGGTGTAATTACTTATGAAGATGAAAACGGCTTGCACGAAGTAAGCGAAGATTCAAGTGTGAGTATGAATTTTTTCGCATTTTCTCCCAACTTTATTACACAAAGTGAAAATTATTTTGGCGAATTTTTAGATAAGGAATTACATAATCCTAAAGGCGAATTTTTTATTCCGCTGGTTGTAGATAAAGTGGTAAAAAATAAAGAAGGCAATATAAAAGTAATACCTACATCGGCGCAATGGTTTGGTGTAACGTACAAAGAAGATGCTCCGGAAGTAAAGGCCAGCGTTGATAAACTGGTAGCGGATGGAGAATATCCGTCCAATTTATGGGCTTAATCTTTTTGCAGTACTGCTTTCTTTTTAAACAAAATATTTTATAGACAAAGCTATATGCATTTTATTTGAAGCCGCTGTACCGGGTTAAAATAAAATTATTATTATTTTTAAATGGTCAATGATTTATAGTATACCTGTAACATTGACCATTATTTTTTTGCATTGTCAAAGTGTTTTTAAATTAAAATAAAAAAGCCCCCTCTTTTACAAGGGCGCCTTTTTTATTTTCGGGATTTAATTTTTTAATTACCAACAACCATGTAAACAAACTCTTCCATTTTTTTAACCTGCTGTACTCTTTCCAATCCTTTTAAATTGGCATTTGCAGGCGTTTTTATCAGCGAATATTTTTCATTCTCTGCTTTTACTTTATCCAGTAGTTTAAAAATATTTTTCGATTTGGCTGCATATACCACACCATCTGCTTTTGAATCTTTGGCAGTAATAATACCAATAATTTCTCCATTACGATTTATAACCGGGCCGCCACTGTTACCGGGATTGGCGGATACTGTTAACTGGTAAGATGTAGTATCTCCATCACTGCCTGACTTGGCGCTTACATATCCTTCGCCATAAACAATTTCATTACGTGGAAAACCCAATGTAAAAAATTGTTCACCCAAATCTGAATTGTTTTTTTTAATGCTATATGGCAAACTGGCAACGGCTTTAAAAGAAGTATCATTTATTTTTAAAATTGCCAGATCAACTGTGTTATCAGTATATACAGACACAGCATTGTAATACTGCCCTTTGGTATTTTCAATATAAATGTTTTTCATTTTGTTGATAACATGGGCGTTTGTAACCAGGTATCCCTTCCCATCAATTAAAAAACCGGTCCCTCTGAAATCTACCTTAGGTTCAGGTTTCTGGGTTATTGCAGGCAAGCTGTTTTTATTTTTCAGAAAAATTACTTCCCTGTTTGTTTTTGTAATTTCTTTTACAAGCGCAACGTAATTTTCATTACTATATTTTTTGGTATAAGTTATCATTAGACCAAGGGTAAGTAAAGAAATAAAACCTGCAATGGAAGCAGCAACCGCCATGCTACGTTTATACTTGTTCCATAAATTTATTACTTTGGCTTTACCGGTAAGGGCAGGCGGTGCAAATAAACCTTCAGCAGAAAGTGTAGATTCTACTTCCAGTAATGAATGTTTGAAAGACTTAACTGTGCCGTATTTATCCAAACCCTGTAAAAAATAAGTATGCTCTACTACCAGTTGATCAAGATCCGCATTTTTTTTACGGAGCTCTTCAAAAATTGCTTTTTCCTCCTGGCTCATTTCTCCGGCCAGGTAACGCTCAACAGTTTCTAAAAGTAAAATATCTTCCATCTCAATTATGCGTTTTTATATTGTGCAAAAAATAATTTTTTTAATCTTACCAAACACTTGTATTTCTGTGTTTTGGCGTTATCGGCATTGGTATATCCAAATTCTCCTGCTATTTCCAGCATATTCTTTTTTTGCAGGTAGTAGGCATCCAGTAAACTTTTACAAGGCTCTCCAATTTTACCCATGGCATGTTCCATCAAAATAAAATCATTATTTACCTTTTCATGTTCTTCAATTTCTTCTTCTACCGGTATGGTTTCCTCCAAACTTTCAACCTGGGTACTGAATTTGCTCAATTGTTGCAGCCTTTTAAGCCACAACCTTCTGCAAATAGAGTAGATATATGTTTTAAGCTGGCAACTCAATAAAAATTCCACCAACTTCGACTTTTCATATAATACAACCATCGCTTCCTGAAAAATATCACGGGCATCATCTGCAGAACCATTGTTATTGATTACAAAAGTCTGGATCATGGAATAATTTTGACGATAGATAGTTTCAATAGACTTTTTATCGTTTTCTGCTAATCCTCTTAATAATAATTGATCTTGTTCGATAGTACTCACCAGTCTTATATTAATACGTTATTGGCTGCAATAGTAACCCAAAGCAACGAAAAAAAAGATTTTAAAAAAAGTCGGGTTACCTTTTTTACCTGCAGGTATTAACAACTATAAATAAACAAATTAAAACTCAAAAAATGAAAAAAGTACTTTTTGTATTAGCTATCGCTGCTTCTTTTACAGCTTGCAACAATGCAACTGAAACACCTGCAACTACCTCTATTGATTCTGCAAAAATTGCTGATTCAATCAAAGCTGCAACTCCTGCTATTGATTCTGCTGTTAAGAAAATTGATAGTGCTGCAAAGAAAATTGATTCTGCTGTTAAGAAAGTAGATGCTGCTGCAAAAAAAATGTAATTATCAGGCCGGTTAAATTGCTTGTAAAAAATACCGGTTCTATATAAAGATTTTCATATGGCAAGCAATCGTTAAAGTCGCCCCTATTCTTAGGGGCGTCTACTTTTAATCTATTCGGTATTAAAAATTAAGCAATAGCATCTTTCCATGATTATTTTTCAAGCTATCCCGATATTTCTTGAAAAATTATTGGCTCATTCAAAATATTGCCCTACTTTCGATTTTCAAATGACAACAGCAACAACTTACACCCATTTTTATTTTAGTTTCTATTTTAAAAATAGAACGGGAGTCTTTTGTTAAGCACTGAAAAAAATTAAAACAGATTAACATAAAAAGAATCCCGGCTAAATAGGTCGGGATTTTTGTTTATAAACCTTTCTGAAGGAAGAGGAATTAAAAATAAAAAAATAATTGCGAAATGAGTGATCAGTACAATTCGTGTAATGTAAAAGAAAATTCTAAAAATGGAATCAAACGTAAAGTGTCCATACAAGGGTTTGAGGGATGTTTTCACCAGGAAGCAGCAAGAAATTTTTATGGTAAATCAGTTGAAGTAATTTGTTGTTCTACTTTTAAAGAAGTAATAGATATTGCAGGTAATAAAAAGAAAAGTGATGGTGGGATAATGGCCATTGAAAATTCTATTGCCGGCAGTATTTTGCCCAATTATAATTTATTGCAAAAAAGTAACCTTACAATTGTTGGAGAAGTTTATTTACAAATCAATCAGCACTTAATGGTAAACCCCGGTGTTGAACTGGCAAATATAAAGGAAGTTCATTCTCATCCGATGGCCATTCAGCAATGCTTTGGCTTTTTAGATAAATACAACTGGAAGCTGGTAGAAAAGGAAGACACTGCATTAAGTGCCAAACAGGTACACCAGCACAGAAGTAAACATGTGGCAGCTATTGCAAGCAAACTGGCGGCAGAAATTTATGATCTTGATATTATTGCTCCTAATATTCATACACTAAAAAATAATTATACCCGTTTTTTGGTATTACAAAAATGGGGTGATGCAAAGGAAATAATGAATGCAAATAAGGCTTCCATCAATTTTCATACAGACCATTCAAAAGGAAGCCTGGCAAGGGTATTGACAAAAATTGCTGATGCTGGTATTAACCTGAGCAAGCTTCAGTCTTTCCCAATACCTGGCAGCGATTTTAAATATTCTTTTCATGCAGATGTTGAGTTTGATGCTGTTGAACAATTTTATAATTTGATAAAAAAAATAGAACCTATTACAGAAGAAGTAAAAATATACGGCATCTATAAAAATGGTAAAAGTACACCGTTGCCTGTTGTAAAAGTTCAGCAAATGACAAAAGCAAAGACATAAAATATCAGCTAATTTTTTATTGTTATAAAGATCAATGAATGAATAACGAAATGATTTTAAATCAACCGGCAACATTTAAAACTACGGTACCTGTTACCAGTGAAGTGATTGACATGACCATCGCCAACCGGCTGGAAGGAATTGGCGAATATTATTTTTCTCAAAAAATAAGAGAAATAGATGCGTTGAATAAGGCAGGTAAGCAAATAATTAATTTGGGAATAGGAAGTCCTGATTTACCACCGCATCCCGACGTGATACAAACATTGCATGAAGAAGCCATGAAGCCCAATCAGCATGGTTATCAGAATTATAAAGGCAGCCCGGTTTTGCGTAATGCAGTATCCATGTGGTATAAAAAATGGTACGATGTAACCTTAAATGCGGATACAGAAATATTGCCTTTAATAGGTAGCAAGGAAGGCATCATGCATATTTGTATGACTTATTTAAACCCTGGTGACCTTGTATTAATTCCCAACCCTGGTTACCCTACCTACAAAAGTGCTGCAAAAATTGCGGGTGCTAACGTGGTAGAGTATGCGCTTACAAAGGAAAATAACTGGTATCCCGATTTTGTAGCGTTGGAAAAGGCAGACCTGCAGAATGTAAAACTGATGTTTGTAAATTATCCTCAAATGCCAACAGGGCAATTACCAACGAAAGAGCTGTTTGTTCAATTGGTTGCCTTTGCAAAAAAGCATCATATTTTATTGGTACATGATAATCCATACAGCTTTATTTTAAACGATGCGCCTACAAGTTTATTGAGTACGGAGGGAGCAATGGATGTGGCAATTGAACTGAATAGTTTGAGTAAATCGCATAATATGGCAGGATGGAGAATTGGTGTGCTGGCGGGAGCCAAACAAAGAATTGATGAAGTACTGCGTTTTAAAAGCAATATGGATAGTGGAATGTTTTTACCATTGCAATTAGCAGCAGCAAAGGCCTTGCAATTACCCGCAAGCTTTCATGAAGAGGTAAATAATGTATACCGTGCAAGAAGAAAAAAGGTAGCTGAATTGCTGCAATTAATGCACTGTAGTTTTGATGAAAGCCAGGCAGGATTATTTATGTGGGCAGCCATTCCGCAAGGGTATAAAGATGGCTATGCACTAAGTGATAAAGTATTGTACGAATCAGGTGTGTTTATTACTCCCGGTGGTATTTTTGGCAGCGCCGGCGATGCGTATGTGAGAGTTAGTTTATGCAGCAGCGAAGAAAAAATAACTGAAGCGATTGAGCGGATTAAAAAAACATTGTAAACAGGTAACAACAACAAAAAGCTGCATAAAATTTAGCAAAGATTTTTTATAAAATGGAAGACAGAGAACAGATCAGCAAAACAAATATTTCATCAATACCCCCGAAAGCTTCGTCGCTGGTTGATCAGGATAAAAATGGAATGGTTGTTACCATTGTGGGCGTAGGTTTAATAAGCGGTTCATTTGCATTGGCTTTGAAGGATAAAGGCTTTGCAAAAAAAATAATTGGTGTAAGCAGAACCGCAGCAAGTCTGCAAAAGGCAAAGGCGCTTGGAATTATAGACGAAGCCCTGCCACTGGAAGAAGCGGTAAAGCAAAGTAATTTTATTTATGTTGCCATACCTGTAGATGCAACAGTAGTGGTGATGAAACAAATAATGGATTTGATAACTGATCAACAAATGGTGGCAGATGCAGGCTCCACCAAATTTGCTTTGTGCAATGAACTGAAAGATCATCCGATGCGGAACCGGTTTATTGCGACACATCCCATGTGGGGAACAGAATACAGTGGCCCGGAAGCAGCTGTGAGAGGGGCTTTTGAAGGACGGGTATGTGTGATATGCGAAAAAGAAAAAACTGATGCTGATGTAGTAATTTCTGTTGAAAATATTTACAGATCACTCGGTATGAACATCGTTTATATGGATGCCCATAGTCATGATATTCATGCCGCCTATATCAGTCATATATCGCATATCACTTCGTTTGCGCTTGCCAATACGGTGCTGGAAAAGGAGAAAGAAGATGAAGCTATTTTTGCTTTGGCAGGTGGTGGTTTTGAAAGTACGGTGCGGTTGGCAAAAAGCAACTCTGCTATGTGGGCTCCCATTTTTATGCAGAACAGGGAAAATGTGCTGGATGTATTAAATGAACACATTACCCAGTTGAGAAAATTTAAGGCAAGTCTTGAAAAGGAAAACCTTGAATATTTAACAGAGCTGATGGAGAATGCGAATAAGATAAAAAGAATTTTTCAGTAATTTTTTGAGCAATAATTTTTAGGGAAGCGCAAGAAGCGGATATTGATCAAATAATGAGGGTAAGATTTACTGTAAAGGAAAACTGGTTAAGTAATCCTGCATTGGTTACGGAGGCAGATTGTGAAGAATATTTATTTTGTCGTGGTAGGGGCTGGGTTTGTTTGGCAGAAGAAAATGTAGTTGGTTTTTCAATTGTTGATTTAAAAAATAACAATATCTGGGCGTTGTTTGTACAGCTGGATTTTGATTTAAAAAGGAATTGGAAAAAATGGAATGACCCAATGCTTGCATGGTATTTTGAACAGACAAAAGAAATGGCTTAGTTAGAGATAGCCCCAAATACAAGAACTACATATTTTTAGAGGATGCAAGGCTGTAAAGAAACAGGATTGCACGAAACGAAAGACATAAAATTTGAGTTAAGTTTTGAGGAATCGGAGAATTTATAAGTATTAAGTTTTAAGCAATAAGCGTTTTTGCTTGAAAATAGCAGACAGCATTTTATATAATGTTTACTATTATCGAAAAATGGTATTAATGTAAAAGATGACTAATGAGTAGAAAGAATTATTAATTATTAATTTTTAATTCCTAATTAAAAAACTGGTTACGCAATAAAAGTAACTGCACAAATAGAATGAATAAATGTTGGTAACAAAAACTAATTTTACAATGCAAACAGAAATCAAAACAATGAAACAGTTAATGCAGGAGAAATGGAACAAGCGTCCATTAATTATCAGTGGCCCATGCAGTGCCGAAACAGAAGAGCAGGTGATTGAAACCGCCACCCGGCTTGCTAAAACCGGCAGGGTAGATATGTTGCGTGCCGGTATATGGAAGCCCCGTACCAAACCTGGTTTGTTTGAAGGGATCGGTGCCAAAGGTTTATCATGGCTTGCCCAGGCAAAAAAAATTACAGGCTTACCAACTACCGTAGAAGTAGCTACAGCAAAGCATGTAGAAGATGCATTGCATTTTGATGTGGACATGCTTTGGATTGGTGCAAGAACCACCGTTAACCCATTTAGTGTGCAGGAAGTTGCTGATGCATTGCGTGGTGTTGATGTGCCTGTACTGATAAAAAATCCTATTAATCCTGACCTGGAATTATGGACTGGTGCCATTGAACGTATCCAGAAAGCGGGTATTAAACAGGTGGGTATGATCCATCGTGGCTTTTCCAATTATGGAAATACAGAATACCGCAATGCACCAATGTGGCATTTACCTATCGAAATGAAACGTCGTTTTCCTGAAATGATTTTGATTTGCGATCCTTCCCATATTTGTGGTAACAGAACCAATTTACAATCCATCTCACAAAAAAGTATTGATCTTGATTTTGATGGCATAATGATTGAAAGTCATATTGATCCTGATAATGCATGGAGCGATGCCAAACAACAAATAACACCGGAACGTTTATCGGAGATGCTGGATGCATTGATCTGGCGTTCGGAAGGTACAGACAAGCAGGAGTTTATTACGGCACTGGCTACCCTAAGAGAACAGATCAATCATGTAGATGACGAATTGCTTGCACTGATTGCACAGCGTATGAAAATCGCGGATAAAATAGGAGAGTACAAAAGGGAAAATAACATTACCATTTTGCAAACCAACCGCTGGAATGATATTTTGCAAAAGGCAATTAACAAAGGAGATAAACTTGGGTTGAGCCAGGATTTTATTACAAAGTATTTTGATGCGGTACATTTGGAAAGTATCAACCATCAAAATAAGGTGATGAATAGTTAGATGCTACGCCAACTGCTCCGCCTTGGCCGAAGCCTTCATAGAGTGTTATTATTCATCCCTTTTCGTTTATTAAAAGCTTAAACTTTTAAATACAAAAGCTTTTGCGAAATAGCTAAGCATGTTATGAAAATTATAAAAGTTTCTTCTTTATCAGGTGCCGCAGAAGCACTTCCCGCCGGCGGAAATTTTGACGGCGTATATTATTTTGATGCAGCGTTTTCTTACCTGGAACAAATTGTTTCGAAGCCAAAAACTGTTTTAATAACAGATGCCAATGTGTTTCAAAATCATCCTGGGTTGTTTGATGGCTGGCAAACAATTGTATTGCCTGCGGGTGAAGAACATAAGCAGCAGGCTACTGTAGATTATATCGTTGGGGAACTGATTACAAAAGGTGCGGACAGGAGTACTTTTATTGTCGGAGTTGGTGGTGGTGTAGTTACTGATATCACAGGTTATGCCGCCGGCATTTACATGCGGGGTTTAAAATTTGGTTTTGTACCCACCACTATCCTTGCCATGGTAGATGCATCTATCGGCGGTAAAAATGGTATTGATGTGGGCATCTATAAAAATTTAGTTGGACTGATAAAGCAACCGGAATTTTTATTGTTTGATTATTCGTTGTTGCAAACTTTACCACCGGATCAATGGATCAATGGTTTTGCAGAAGTAGTAAAACATGCCTGCATAAAAGATAGGGATTTGTTTGAATTATTGCAAAAAGAATCTATTGAAAATTTCAAAACCGATAAAAATAAGCTGGCTGAATTGATTGAAAAAAATGTGCAGATAAAAACAACAGTAGTGGTAAATGATGAATTTGAACAAGGCGACAGAAAGCTGTTAAACTTTGGTCATACCCTCGGCCATGCTATTGAAAATATGTACCTTCTTCCACATGGCCAAGCCGTAAGTATTGGGATGATTGCGGCGGCTGTAATTTCAGAATCCATTAATAATTTCCCTGCCGGGGAGACCCAAAAAATAAAAGATTTATTGGAAAAATATCACCTGCCCACCCAATTTGCTTTTGATAAAGAAAAAATTTGGGAAGTATTAAAAATGGATAAAAAAAGGACCAGTAATACAATGAATTTTATTCTGTTAAATAAAATCGGCCAGGCAATGATTCAACCCATGGCTATGAACGAACTGGAAAATTTGATTCATTAAAATGAACACTGCGGGCCACTGTTTTTTACAGACGATAGCCAGGCGGTTTTGAAAAGACAGACAGAAAAATCATGATCGTAACCATTCAGCCTTCTATTATTTCGGGCAATGTAAATGCGCCAACTTCCAAAAGTTCTATGCAGCGGGCATGTGCCGCGGCATTGTTACATGAGGGACAAACAACCATTCACAATCCCGGAAAAAGCAATGATGATGTAGCCGCATTGGGAATAATAAAAAATTTTGGCGCTGTAGTAACTGAAGAACCCAGTGGTAGCTTATTGATTAAGAGCATTGCATTTGCAGGTTCTAAAATCCCTCCGCCAACTGGCGGAGGTGGGGGGGCTCTTTATTGCGGCGAAAGCGGTTTAGGTATCAGGATGTTTGCACCCATTGCTGCATTGAGCAAAAACCCAATTGTTATCAACGGAACCGGTAGCCTGCTGACAAGGCCAATGAATTTTTTTGATGAAATTTTTCCGCAACTGGATATCAGTATTCAATCTAATAACGGCAAACTGCCGATTCAAATACAAGGACCCTTGCAACCAAAAGACATCACCATTGATGGCTCATTGAGTTCGCAATTTTTAACCGGTTTATTAATGGCGTATGGTAAGGCTGCGACCAAGCCGGTAACCATTACCGTTATCAATTTAAAAAGTAAACCATACATTGATCTTACCCTGCAGGTGATGAAACATTTTGGGTATGATGTTACCAACAATAACTACGAATCTTTTTTAATTAATCCTGTTGCGAAAACGATCACCAAATCCATTGAATATACAGTAGAAGGAGATTGGAGTGGCGGCGCATTTTTATTGGTGGCAGGAGCAGTTGCAGGGAAGATTACTGTGAAAGGCCTGGATACATTTTCAACCCAGGCAGACAAGGCTATTTTGCAGGCATTGATTGATTGCGCCAGCACCATTTCTATACAGGAAAAGCAAATTGAAATAGCACCTCCCGCTGTTGGAAATAGCAGTTTAAAAGCTTTTCATTTTGATGCAACAGATTGCCCTGATCTTTTTCCGCCATTGGTTACTTTGGCATCTTACTGCAGCGGCACAACGGTGATAGAAGGTGTGAACCGTTTGGCACATAAAGAAAGTAACCGCGGTTTAACGTTGCAGGAAGAGTTTGGTAAAATGGGCATAACAATAAAATTACAGGACGACCTTATGTTGGTAGAAGGTGGCACTCGCATAAATGGCGCTCACGTTCATTCACATCACGATCATCGTATTGCTATGGCTTGTGCGGTAGCCGGATTAAAAGCAACGGGGCCAACAATTATCGAAGAAGCGGAAGCCATCAATAAATCTTATCCTGAATTTTACGAGGACTTGAAAAGGCTGAATGTATCAGCAGGGCAAACGCATTAAAACTTTCGAGTTATCCCCACTGGTGGATTATTATATGATTGTTTATTGACTACTAAGTTGGTTTTTGCACAAAAAAGCC
>JAYUBR010000886.1:0-1241 GCA_043740775.1 Ferruginibacter sp.
CCGTTGTGGAATATAAGACAATATACCGGCTGTACTGTTTTGCATATCAAGCCCAAAAATTATAATAATTAAACCATTGCTCCGGGTATTTTTTTACCATCACTCCCATTTCATTTGCAAAGTCGCTCAGCATTTGCTGCATCATGGCTTCTTTTTTTAAATACGCATACTGTTTTATTTTACCTGCAAAAAAATGGTAATGCAGTTTGTTTTCTTTTACAGCAAAAACAAATGAAACAGGCACTTTAAACGTAGCGGCCAATACAAATGGCCCCATTGGAAACCGGGCACTTTTTCCTAAAAAATTTGTTGCCAGTGTTTTATTTCCCTCCAAAAATCGATCGGCGTGCATGCAGACTAATTCATTATTTTTAAAGGCATTGCTTATTTCATAAATGTGCGACAGATCGTTTTTAATAAAAATAATATTGATACTTTTCTTTCCTGTTACTGTGGCAAGATATTCTTTTATTTGTTTCTGTTCGCCATCAAACATAACAATGTGAATCCTGGTATCCAACCGTTTTAAAAGGTGCCCGGCAATATCCCAGTTACCAATATGTGCACTCAATAATATTCCTCCCTTTTGCATGGAGGCTATTGCTCTTAAGTTTTCTTCCCCATCAAAATCGTATGTAAACCTGTTATTGATAGCAGCCATCACTACAACTTTATCAATAATGCCCTGGCCTAGTAAATAGTAATTTTTATATAGTTTTAAGATAGAATCGAAGCGGCCATATCCAAGCCTGTTGCGGTAAAGGGAATAAATTTGCCGGGATGATTTGCAGGAAAACAAAAAAAAATAAAGCACAACAAATTTAAGCAGGAAGTATGCGGGTAGTACACCAAAGTTTTTTAAGACCCATACAAAAAACTGATAACCGGCCTTATTTCCTTTGGATTTTCCCTGCCATAAAGACATTATACTATAACTTTTGAATTAACCTTAGAAATTACATAATCGTAAAAATCCTGCAGCGTAGCAATATGGGTAAAATCTTCTGGCTTAACTTTGAATGAGAAATTGCTTTCAATTACTACTACAAGATCAATATAATCCAGGCTGTCTAACCCCAATGTTTCTTTTAAATTGGCTTCAGGTACAATTTTTTCTGGTTCTACTTCAAATTCTTCTACCAGAAATGAGTGTATTATATCAATAATTTTTTTATTTTCCATAAGAGGTTAGTTAGATATTTTTCTAATAATGAGCGACGAGTTAGTTCCTCCAAAGCCAA
>JAYUBR010000887.1:0-1241 GCA_043740775.1 Ferruginibacter sp.
TACCCATCTACTTCGCTTAGTTTGTTGTTAAACAAAATGTTCAATTTTGGAAACAATGTGAGCTTGTTTAAGATCAGGGGCGGATGGGCAAGTGTGGGCAAGGATACTGATCCATACAATTTATATGGAACAGTTGGTGTAGGAAGTTTTGGTGGCATCATCACGCAGGGCACTTCTTCTACATTAAAAAATCCGAATTTGAAACCAGAAAAAGCTGTTTCCACAGAACTGGGGCTTGAGGTAAATTTATTTAAAAACAGAATTCGTTTTGAAGGAACCGTATACCGCTCGGATAACAGTAACCAGGTATTGTCGATCTCCACTCCTGGATCATCAGGATACAATGGTCGGCAAATTAATGCAGGCCTTGTTAGAAGCCAGGGCATTGAATTAAGGCTAGGTGCAACAATTATCTCTAACAAAGATTGGACGTGGGATATGGCAGTAAACTATACTAAAAATGATGCATATGTAATGTCATTGGCAGATGGTGTAAATTATTTTTCTTTCTGGCAGGATGGAAGAAGTGGTTCATGGACGTATGCAAAGGGGCAGCCAATACCTAATAACTTTGATGCAAACGGCAAGCAGATAATAAGCGATGGTAAACTAGGACAATTATGGGATAACCAGGTAGCAACCGTTAGTGATAAAAGTTCAAAATATTATGGTTGGCCCTTGTTGGATAACTCTGGCTTTTTACAACAAACCGGCAATGGCGACTTTCGCCATAAAACAGTAGTAGGCAATTTCAATCCAAAATTACTCTTGGGAGTACAAACTTCTGTAAGCTGGAAAAGTTTAACCTTAAGTGCAAGTATTGATACTCGATTGGGCGGAACATTCTTCTCTCAAACTTATCGTTATTTGCAATCTGATGCGGCTATGTCGAGGCAAGAAAATATTGGCATACCAATACCTGCTGGCAATAAAAATGATATACCAGGTTATCTTAAATCAAATCCCAGTGGCAATATTATTATCAGTGGCAACCTTGCTCAGTTTCATCTGGTAGGCGGTCCTACAACCGCCACCGGAGGCTTCCCTTATTCAAATAATGGCATTACCATTAATGACGGAGCATTTTATCCAGGTGTTTATGAAGATGGCAATGGCGGATACGTTGAGAACCTGGGCGACCCCGCCACTACAAAATATGATAACTATGAAGACGCCGCTACAGCAAGCTGGCCTTTTGCAAGAATGAGTATGTTTGATGCGTCTTATATCAAATTGAGAGA
>JAYUBR010000888.1:0-1241 GCA_043740775.1 Ferruginibacter sp.
AAACCTAAGAATACTTACAATGAATGGGCAATGGGATAAAGTGATACAGTTAATTAAAAAGGCTGCGTAATGAGGATGCGACAATTTTAAATGCACCCATAATGATTTCTATAAATTATTTTATTACATTTAGTATCTCCTTCACCAAAATTTATCAGTCATGAAACAAATAATTATTTTATTGTTGATGCCGGTATTCTTTGTTACTGGCTTTGCACAAAAAATATCCCCCGCCAATCCAGGTGTTCCCTGTTGCTCAGTAATTGCAGTAAACCCCTCGGTACCCTGTTGTAGTATTGTTACTACAAGGGACAATGCTACCGGCAGAACTTTTGAATTTACCGTTGATAATTCTATAGCAAAAAGTTATAAACCAGGCACAGCATTGAATGCACAGCCATCGCTTGGCATAATAAAATCAATAAACGGTACTGTTAGTAAATATCAAATTTCAGAACCGGTCTTTTCCTTATCCCCCTGCTGCGGTATAATAAGTATTGAACCTGGTGCGCCTTGTTGCTCTCTTATTTCAGTAAAAGGAAATGAATCTCCTGTTGGAGACAGAATTACTTTTTCTGTTCCAAAATATATGTCAGCTAATTTAAAGATTGGGCAAAAAGTTTCTATTCAACATTTCATACCTGTTGATGGAGATAAGATTGGTCCCGTTGATGGAGATAAGTTCCAGCCCGTAGATGGATATGCAGTAGTACAATCAAGCAAAGGCGCATTACCCGGGCTGAACCTGGCTACGTATAGCTTTCCAATCTTAAAGTCAAAATCCGCTAAAACAAATGATTCAATTAATGATAAACAATGGGTAATAACTCAAAACCCTACAGCCAAAGGCGCTACCGGAAAATTATTTCTTAATATTCCTAAAGAGGCTGAAAGTGTTATTACTATTTATAACCGCCTTACTGAAACAACTCAGCAAGAGATGCTTTACTCTTCAACTGAGCGCAGCTTTTCTCTTGTTCCAGGTCTCTTCAATATTCGATTATCAGGCAGCATTGTAAATGATGTGCCTGTGCAAAAGGGAATGGATACAAGAATAAAAGCAGGCGTTTTAAACGTAGTTGCTTCGGGAACATGGACATTGTTTAATGAAAAGAAAAGTCAAGATCTTTACTATTCTTCAAAAGCAAAAAAGATAGGGTTGCCCATCGGCACTTATCAAATGGAGATTAATGGAACAATGCAACTGGTTGTAATTAAGGATGGGGAAACGGTAGATTTTT
>JAYUBR010000889.1:0-4377 GCA_043740775.1 Ferruginibacter sp.
ATCATAATTTTTGTGATGTATTTCCAGTGAGAAAAACCAAAGGCTTTGGCAACGTTTTTATGATCTTTTGGAATCGACGCTACGCCAAAAGAAGTGTTGATCACTATCGGCCAGATGCAACAAATAAAAATCATAAATACACTTGCCTTTGGTGAGTTTTGAAAAATAGCCAGGCCCAATGGAAACCACGCTAATGGCGATACAGGTTTTAAAATTTGCACAATCGGGTTAAAGATATTCATCACAATTTTACTGTTGCCCATCAATAAACCCAATGGGATGGCCACTAAACTTCCCAGGCCAAAACCCTTGGCAACTCTTGTTAATGAGCTTAATAATTTAGTGCCGATGCCGGTGATATCCGGATCATTTTGCATAGGGTTTTGTATCACTTCCTTAAAGGTTAACCAGGTGGCCGCTGGTGATGGAATTTCGTTTTTGGTAACTTTAGAAACGATGTACCATATTGCCAGTAATATGCCCATGCCTAGTGAAAAATAGAGTAGGGATTTTAGCGCTTTTATTGAAATATTTTTAATCATCGTATAAGGTTTTGCTTCTAAAAAATGAAAAGAAGTAAGGCCGTTTTTTCATGTTTCCCGCATCCGGCCCTACTATTTTATATGGCAGTTATTTTTTTGCCAATGCTACATAAGCAGCAGGATTGTTAGGATCAAACAATGCCGGTTCCAGATTAGTTTTAAAAGCCTTCATCCCATCTGCAGGAACGGCGATACCCATACTGGCAGCCACTTCCGCATACAGGTCATCCATAATTAATTTATCAGCAACTGCTTTATAGTTTGGTGCAGCAGCCATTCCAAACCTTGTGTATTGCGCCATAAACCAAATGCCATAACTTAACCTTGGTGCATTCACATCGCCATTGCGATAGAAGGTCATTTTATCAGCCCCATATTTTTGTACACCTAAATCGCAACCCAAATCATTGCTGCCCATTAACCTTGCTTCAATCACCGCAAGTGGTGCATTTACATAATTTGGTTTGGTTAAAACAGAAGCTGCTTTTTTTCTGTTGCCCATATCATCCAGCCATTTGCAGGCTTCTAAAATGGCCTTCATGCAATTCTTTAAATCTTCCTTTTTTGTTTCAGAAAATGTTTTGTTTACTACCAATGCTTTTTCAGGATGATTGGTCCAGATATCCTGGCTGGCTATTTCGGTAAAGCCGATATTTTGTGCAGCGGCCACACCATTCCAGGGTTCGCCTACACAGTAGCCTTCCATATTATCTACCTTCATATTAGCTACCATTTGTGGAGGAGGAATGGTAATGATACCAACTGACTTTGAATTTACACCACAAGCTGCCAGCCAGTTACGCAACCATATATCATGCGTGCCTCCGGGGAACGTCATGGCAAAAGTTACTTCTTTACGAGCCTGTACTGACTTTATTGCAGCAGCTACTTTTTTGGTTTCTTTAAAACCAACTATGCCACAAAAATCTTTTGATAAAGTAATGGCCTGGCCGTTATTACTGAGTGTCATTGCAATTCGCATTTCGTTACCTGCTTTGCCACCAATACCTTCGTACACCGAAAAGGGCATAGAAAATAAACAATGTGCACCATCCAGTTCGCCATTTAAAATTTTATCACGGATAACTGCCCAGGAGGCTTCTTTGGTTAACTGAATATCAATGCCGTATTTTTTAAACAGGCCCAATTCTTTTGCCATTACCAACGGAGCACAATCTGTTAAAGCAATAAAGCCCAGTTTAACGGTATGTTGTGCATAAGTAACAGACTGCACGGTGATAACAAGCAGAAAGGATAGAGTGAATATTTTTAATTGTATATTTTTCATTGTTGTTGTATTAAGTAGTTAAAAAAATGTTTTCGAATTACGGTTGTTTAATGGCTACCGGCTTTGCATAAAAAAAGTCAGGTGTAAATTTTATCATGGCATAAAACCAGGTGCCTGTTTTTTTATAGGTATCGGCAACAGCATCCGTTGTGGCCTGACCTTTTGCAAAAGTCATATTGTTGTTTGCACTCATTAAAGAGTAACCAAATTCTATATTTGAAAATTTATTTAAGTTGTAATTCAATACAAAATCAAACTCATGACCTAAGCTTTTAGGTACTAAAGAGCCGTCCCTCTTTTTCATGTCTTTGTTTAAAGAAAAGTGGTGATAATCCAATCCAACAGTGAGCATATTGCTGGTGTACTTTACTTTCAGGTAGGGATTATTAAGCCCACCTGCAGGTGATCCGGTACCTACATAGAAGTAATCCATATAGCCCCAATGCTTGTGTGGCGTGCCATACAGCGGATCAAATTTTTCATCTTCTGATGTACCGGCATTGTTACCACTTAATACATCGTAACCAGGGGTAACACTGAATTTACCTTTTTGATAAGTAACCGCGGCAGTATAGTGGTATGCATTTTTCATCTTAACACCATCCCTGTTTTTACCTGATTGTGCATAGTATGCGGCCTGGATAGCGATCTTACCAAAGCCAGATGTATTGCCCAATGTATGGTTAACCATCAAGCCATACGTGTACCTTGAATTTGTACCGGAATAATCAAATTCATCTGAAGCACCGGCTGACACAAATCTTTTACCATACACATAACCTGCTGTGGCATTACCCACGGAATCAATTTTATATTTCCCGAAATTGTCATTAAAGAAAAGCGCAGAAAATTTTGTTTGATTGATTTTTTTGCTGATATATAAACTGGTAAAAGTTTTGTAATCCTGGTTGCCGCCATTTGTTGTTGGGGGATTTACCCAAACCGGTGTTCCGGTTTTTGAGCTGATATTGCCGAAGCTGCCTGCAGCGGCCATTGGAAGTATACCCGCAGGAGTAGGAACCAAAGTTCCTAAAGAATTTTTTACATAAGGCGCAACATTGGCCGGTACGTAAGAGGTGTTGGTAATACCAAAGGCATCAGAGTTTTGATTATATGCAAAACCAAGATCTGCCTGCCAGCCATGGTGGACTGTTTTTAACAACGCCATATCATGGCGGCGGCCTTGCTGCAACCAATCAAGGTTACCAATTAACCTTACATCATCATAGCTTAATTCCTGGCGGCCAATTTTCAGGCTCATCAAATCAATTCCTTTGGCTTTAAAGGTGGTATCGGCTTTATTAAATAACATCAAATCTGCCCATCCTTCATGCAGCATCAGTTTGTTACCATCTGCAATGGAAATACTGGAGGCATCCTGTCCCCAAACCCTTACATCCTGAATACTAACGCCAAACGTAAGCCTGTCCCACTTGTAGCCAAAATTTAACCGGGTACGCTGCGATGTAAATGCAGCATTTTTTGATCCTTTTAAAACCAGGTTACCCAGGCCATTTCTAATTTCGGTCCTTGTTCTTAACTGACCGGTTAAAGTAATTTGCGCATTTAAAATATTGCACTTAATAAAGCATAAAAGCAATAAGAAACAGAATACTTTCTTTTTAAGATTTTTACTCATAATTTTGTTTTGGTTTTAAATTGTTTGCAATTTGAGATCGAACTACCCCGGCGCCGAGCTTCCCTTTCGATTGTCGGGGTTTCTTTATTTTATTGTTTATAAACGATAGTCAATGTTCAATAGCGAATTCATAATTCATTACTTACTTGTATGAAGACTTTTCCATCCTCCACTTTTACTGCATAGGTCTTAATTGCACATTCATCGCCGCTTAAACACTCGCCCGTTTTTAACGAGAAGGTTTTTTTATGAAAAGGGCAGGCCACTTTTGGTTCTTCACTTTGCGAACCAATCATGCCACGGCTTAATGCCATTTGCAGCCGGTGCGGACATTCGTTTTGCGTAGCATACCACTCTCCCCTTCTGGAAAAATGGAACAAGGCTATTTGATCTTCTTTGTATTTAACACATACGCCGCCGTTAGTTGGTACATCAGTAGTTTTGCAGGCTAAAAACCAGATAATATTTTCTTCAACTGCTGTTAACATTTTGTAATTATTTTGAGTATTATAATAAAAAGGAGATAAGTTATTTCCAGTCCTTTACTTTCTTTTGTTCCCTCATTTCTTCAAAAACAACGGATGGATCTTTTGTTTCGGGTTCATTTACAAAATGGCTGAAACGCTTACGGATAGCGGGATTTTCGATGGCTTCCTTCCATTCGCAGCGGTAGCTGTCTACCAGTAATTGCATTTCAGTTTCCAACTGTCCGCAAATGCAGAGGCTATCATTTACAACCACATTGCGCAGGTAATCAATACCGCCCTCCATTTTATTTAACCAGGTAGCTGTTCTGGTTAATGGATCGGCAGTGCGGATGTAGAACATTAGAAAACGATCAATGTATTTTATGCAGGTTTCATCATCCAGATCGGTTGATAATAGCAATGCATGTTGTGGTTTACTGC
>JAYUBR010000890.1:0-4375 GCA_043740775.1 Ferruginibacter sp.
TGGCAACGGGCAAAGCGGGCAATCCATTGGCAATGGGTAAACCGTTTATATCCAACTTTTTACCAAATGGAGGAGATATGCTTCGTCTGAACATGGCTGTACCACCCACCCCAAGAACGAGCAGCCAGTTTAGTTCTCTTGGTTTGATACAGGCAGCAGTACTTGGTTTAACAGACCCTGCTTACAATTCAAACACGTCAATTCAGAATATACCCAACATGGATGGTTTCCCCAATGGAAGAAGGCTGGAAGATGATGTGACAAGAATTGAACTGCAGGCAGTAGGCGGTGTGGTACTTGCCGCTATTGGTTTATGGTATGATGATTATATTCCAGGTTCAAGCCCAAGCCCGGTTACACAAAACCTGGTGAAGGTATTGACTTACACTACCGGTGTGGAAGCGAATGATGTTCCACTAAAACAATGGTTTCCATATGTACACGAACCTTTTGCTGGTACATATATTTGCCCCTGCAATACACCAAACAATGCAAGGAGTAACAATACCATCAGAACTACCGTGAACACTGGTGGCCTGGCAATGGCAACACCTGAAGTATTTGCAAAGGTATCTCCTAATCCTTTTGCCGACAATGGTACCATTACCTACCATGTAGATAATACTGCCAGGGTAAGTATATCACTTGTAAATGCAGAAGGACAGCAAATAAAAATGCTGGTAGATAAAAATGTTAAGCCTGGCACTTATACCGAAAAATGGAACGGACGTGAACTAGGTAAGGGGATTTATTTTATAAAAGTGGTAAAAGATGGAGAAGTTAAACAAACCCTTAAAGTGATAAAAGGATAATTTTTTTAGAAGAAGGTTGTTTTAAAAGCAATAACCACCTATGGCTGAAACAAATGCCAGAATTGGTTTTGGATAAATGGCTGAGCTCTTTTTAAATATCCTTGTTTTTAAAACAACCTTTTTTATTTAGCTAATTGTATTTTTTAAAAAACTATTCTTAACCCTATTAACCCTCTTTTATCAACAAATTGAAGAACATGAAAAAAAATATTTTATACATCATATTGCTGATTGTGTTTATCAGCTCTGTAGGATTTATAATCTTACAATACCAACACAAAGAAAAAAAAATGGAAGCAATGGTTTACACGATGCTTCCGCGTAAAGGCTTACTGGCAAAAACAGACGAATGGATACTTACGCAAAAGAATGTGACATTACTGCAAAAGAAAATAAAGAACAATCCATCAGATACAAAGTCAATTATTGCACTGGCAAACTATTTTATACTGGAGGCAAGAGCCACCGGAAATTATCCTTACTACGATATTGCTGCCATGAAACTTATTAACGATGCACTTAAAATTGATGCCAGTAATTTTGAGGCCCTTACACTAAAATCTTTGATTTATCTTAGCCAGCATCATTTTGCAGATGGCCTGGCTACGGCCCAACAGGCAAGAAATATTATTCCCTACAACGCATTTGTACATGGCATATTAGTAGATGGGAATGTGGAAATGGGCAACTATGATTCTGCATTGGATTGTGCGCAAAAAATGATGGACATCAGGCCAGACCTGCGTTCTTACGCCAGGGCATCTTACCTGCGGGAAATATATGGTGATTATCCTGGCGCTATTGACGCTATGAAATTAGCCATTGATGCAGGAGCACCGGGAGATGAAGCTACAGAATGGTCAAGGGTACAGCTGGGCCATTTAAATGAAAATACCGGCAACCTTAAAAGCGCTGAAATGAATTATCAGTTGGCCTTAAATGAACGCCCCGGTTACATGTATGCACTTGCAGGAATGGCACGTTTAGCCCTTGCTGCAAAAGACTACAACAAAGCCATTGACTATTACCAGCAGGCAGCAAAAGATGCCACCGGCAATACATTTATGCAGGAACTTGCAACTGTTTATTTTTTAGCAGGACAACAACAAAAAGCATTGGACATTACAAAAAATGTAATTGATGATTTAAATAAAAACGCACAGGCAGCCAATACAAATGAAAGCATCGGCCATTATGCAGATAAAGAACTTGCATACGCTTACCTGAGCATTAATAAAGTTGACAAAGCACTTGAACATGCGTTACTTGAGTACAACCGGCGTCCTAAAAATATTGAAGTAAATGAAACGGTTGCCTGGATGTATTTTAAAAATAATGAAGCTGCCAAAGCCCTGCCTTACCTGCAGGAAGCACTTAAAACCAATAGTAAAAATCCAACCTTGCTGTGCAGGGCCGGGTTAATTTTTGCAAAAAACGGCGATACTGTTAAAGCAAAAAAATATTTACAGGATGGATTGCAAAACAATCCAAATATTGATGAAAGTCTTAAGGTTGCTGTATCACAGCAGTTAAAAAACCAAAACATAGTGTTTGCAAATTGATTAAATCATTCATCATGAAAAAAGTTACATCTATACAATTAAAAATATTGTTGTTGATGACAGCCTTATTTTCATCGCCATTTTTATTTGCTCACAGCATTAATTATGCATTGCAAAATGCGCCCGATGTGGATGTGGTATGGTTTTATACAAAACTTGGCTTTACACATATTTTGCCTTACGGTGCGGACCATATTTTGTTTGTTGTTGGTTTGTGTTTACTTAGTACAAATATAAAAACCATGTTATGGCAGGCCACTGCATTTACCGTAGCGCATTCTATAACGCTTGCGCTTAGTATGAAAAATATTTTTGTTGCGCCTGCACCGTTGGTGGAACCGATTATTGCTTTATCTATTGCATTTGTGGCTGTAGAAAATATGCTCATTACTAAATTAAAACCATGGCGTATTCTTGTGGTGTTTCTGTTTGGATTAGTTCATGGAATGGGCTTTGCCAGTGCATTAAACGAAATAGGATTGCCTGCAGGAAAATTTTTTACTTCTGTATTGTCCTTTAACCTTGGTGTAGAGTTGGGGCAAATGACTGTTATACTAACTGTTTTTTCTTTGCTGATTTTTCCTTTAAAAAATAAAACCTGGTACAGGCAAACAGTGGTATACGGCTTATCTTCTGTGATTGCTTTGGTTGCTGGTTACTGGGTAGTTGAAAGGGTTTTTATGACTGCATAAATTTTTTATGAAGCACAATCACTAAAATTATTGTTTTAAAAAATTGCCCTGATGGTGGCACGCCCGATGTGTATCACCCTTGCTGTGCCGGGCTTTCGGCCATCATACTGAATGCTCATTTCGATATTGCCTGCAAGGCGTTTGGTATATTCAAGGTTCCATAAGTAATTTTTGCCGGGCAGCAATCCTTCCAGCATGATATAACCAACCGTTGAATTGGGAGATGCTGCATTATTTTTTGAAGAAAAACTGATTGAATTGACTGAAAATTTTCCATTAATGGTACTATTGGAAAGTACATTGTATTTTACTTCGGTATTGATTGCTTTGTTGGTGAGTTGTTCAAAAAATCCGATGGTGTTTTTTTTATCACTGATGCTGTAAGATGCAGTAACCCGTAAATTAGTACCATGCGTATAGCTTACCGATGGCTCAGCAACTTTTTGCTGAACGCTGTAATTTCTGTTATCAAATTTAGGTGTGGTCAGTTCGTTGATAACAGACTTCAAAGTTATACTGGTGGTTATTTTCCTGTTGAAATTAAACCGGGCTTTGTAGGTGATGTTGCGGAGCTTCCTGCTTTCAACACCATAGGTTAATAAAGACTTTCCGCTGCTCTGACTATGCGTAATATCCATACCCCATTTACTGCTGATGCGGTTAAAGAAAAAGGAATTAGATAAAAAAGAACTCAGTGTCAGCAAGGTGGTGTCAACCAATTTTTTGGTAAAAGGATTGAATTGAAATTTACCCGTGGAGATATTTTTTTTATTGATCTGCATGGAAGAAGAAGTGCTGAGCCGGGCCAATAATTTTTTAAATCCCTTTGCTGTAGCTGCATTGATCACAGCACGTGGGCTGATATCAATGCTATAATTAAATGTTACGTAATTGGCTTTTACGTACTGGTTGGTGGGCGTATTTACACGGATGTATTTCCGCTGATCCTGGAACAAAGCAATTTCAAATTCATTAAATTCTGCAATGCCATTGTTGTTATAATCATTCCAGGTGTATTCGCCCTGCCCTGCCGGTACCTCTACAAAAGTAAATTCCCTTTTCTGTTCCTGCCCTGCTCCTACCTCGTATAAAACGTTTCCTGTAACCAGGCCTTTCCATTCATTTACATAATATTCGGCCCTGCCCAGTAAACTTTCATCCGGCTTTTGTGTGGTTAGCAATGGGTTTACAATTTGCAGTTTGCGGTAGGTAAGATTAAATTTAAACTGGTGATGTTCGTTCTTCAGCAACGCAGTATTTACACTGAAATTATTGCTTTTATCTGCCACCGATAATTTCTTTGCAACAG
>JAYUBR010000891.1:0-1240 GCA_043740775.1 Ferruginibacter sp.
AAAAAATGAACCTGGATAGAGATATTTTTAGCTACAATAATGGTAGAAAATCCTACTCCGCAAATACCACCGGTACTCCACAAACCATGCAAAGACCCAATGATCTTTTTTTCAAATTTCTTTTGCAACGTTAAGGCTTGTGTATTTACTGCTATGCTGAATATCCGCATGCTTAATGCAAAGAGGCAAATAGAAATAACCAAGGTAAATATTGTATCTGTAAATCCAATACATGCAAGGGCTATGGCATTTGTTGCAAAAGCAAAACACATGGGTATGCGGCTGTCAAACCTTGCAACCAACCACCCTGAAAATGGCAAACCAATCAATGATACCAACGGCATGGCCAGTAAAACGGTTCCTAATTCTGCCTCATTTAAATTAAAATATGTTTTAATTGTAGGAATACGGGATGCCCAGGTAGCAAAGCTAAACCCGGAAATAAAAAAGAAAATACTTAAAAAAAACCGCTGCTTATTTTTTAATATCATAAATCACCCTTGAAGATGCAAATATCCCATTTTGTGAAATAATAATTAAGAGAAAATTTACAGCGCATACCAAACTTAATTTCATTTTAGGCTGCCGGCAGGTAGCTAAGGTTTTATTAAAACAGATGTATTTGTATTAAGTTTATTTTTTTCTTTAGATGCACTGATATACCTGATTACCCAGGCTATGGTAAAGGATGGAATGATATCAGTGAAGGGAATAATTTCTTCTAAAAAATTTAATACGCCACCAATTATACCAAATCTGCCGCCAAATAATTTATAAAATATAAAGCCTGAAATGGGTGCCCATACTATGTCTGCAGATTCTCCCAGGCCAGGGAGAATATAAGTGGCCATGCCTATTAAATCCAGCAGAATGCAGAGGCCAATATTGGGGAGAAAGAGTTTTTTGTGTTTCATAGTAACGCTTAAAAGCGAGGTTAGTTACTCTTGTAAATACGTTATAATTTTTTTAATTGCGGAGAAGGTTTCAGGCAGTTCCTGTGTTACCGTTTCCCAAACAATTTCATAATCAGGCTGATATAAAACGCAAATAAAAACTCACATCAGCACATCCATTACCTTCTTTGTCTTCCTGCTTTCCTCCGCCATAAAACCCATCACATGGCTTTCTATAGATTGGTCAATAGTAGAAGTAAGTAATGAGGCATCTCTTTTTGATAAAGCCTGTATCCAGTTGGCAACAAGCCTCCAGTCGCCACCACCATGCATATCGGTTCCTTCTT
>JAYUBR010000892.1:0-1239 GCA_043740775.1 Ferruginibacter sp.
GGGCAGGACGTTATTATCTTCGGCTGCAGCAATATGGCATCAGTTGTTCGGGCAGGACAAACATCGGTGAGCATTTTATCTTATCTTGTACATCAGCAACGCATCAGCAGCGGTTACGGGCGGACGTTTTCCAAATCCCCCAACAACGCCAAGCCCTATCGTTGGCTGTAATGGCACTTCGACACCTTAAGAATAATGAAGCCTTGTGCAACATTTTAATATTTAAAATTGTCTATTTATTATGAAAAAGATTTTGACACTTACTCTATTGACTTTTGCTTTACAAGCAATAGGACAGAAAAAAAGCAAATTGCAACTAAGTTTCCAATTGCAACCTGAACTGACATTTCATCAGAATCAGTATTCGAGTATTTCGACACCTAAACATTCAAAGTCTACTTTCAACCTTGGCTTTGCCTCAACAGTTCAATATACCTTGACTGATAAAATGTTTCTTGACATGGGATTTGGGTATATTTCACGAAGATTAAATACCTCAGCTATTCTTGACCAAGCGACTTTGCCACCGCCACATTATAGTGCTACTAAAGAATTAAATCACACAGATTATCTTTCTTATACAACATTACAAATACCAGTTAATTTTGGATATGTAATTGTCGACAATAAAAAATTTAAATCTTTTGTATTACTCGGCATGTCAGCAAATTATTTATTGAAAGCAAAATATAAAGTTGGCAACCCACAATATGACGACACTTATAATAAGGGTTATTGGCAAGGTCTTTCTTTTAATGGAGGAATTGGTTCGGACTTGCGTTTAAGTAAAAATACTTCCTTGACAAATTCAATCACTTACTCATTCATAAACTCAGTTCAAAAGGACAAATTCTTAATTCTTAAAAGCGACGAAGGCGCAATTGCATTACCTCATAATTATTTAAGATTAAGTATCGGGATTAAAACAGCATTGTAACGCAGAAAGCCACTACAGCCAACAGGCGGTTTGGCAATATGGTGGCAGGACGTTGTTAGCTTCAGCATTTTATTGCTATCAGCAGCAGTTTCGGCGGACGTAATTCTGTTGGGCTTTTGTTTGTTAGCTTCATCTTTTGTATTTTTATTGGGCAGCGGTTCCGGGCGGACGACTTTCAAATTCCACCACATCGCCAAGCCGTGACCGTTATGTGCAACCAAACTTTAATTGTACAGTTCAATCTTCAACGATTTACATGGAGGATTACCGAAGCGGTTGTTGCCGGCAGTTGTATTTCAATT
>JAYUBR010000893.1:0-1236 GCA_043740775.1 Ferruginibacter sp.
CTCACCTTTGCCGGAAAATACCTTGATGATGTTACCGTTCAGCAAACCGCTGCGTTGGCTGTGCTGGATGTCGCTTCTGCAAATAAAGACTTTAGCGGCGAGATTGCCAGGAACCTGCTCACTAAAACCATGACCGTGTTAAATGGCCGTGATGCAGATTACCAGAAAAAAGCCATTCAAAAGTATTTGGATGAAATGCCGAAAAGCGAGGAATATGTAGCCATGTTCAACGGTAAAGACTTAACCGGCTGGAAAGGCCTGGTGGCCAACCCGGTTGCCAGGGCAAAAATGAATCCTGATACTATGAAAGCGGCACAAATAAAAGCTGACAAAGTAATGCAGGAAGGCTGGGTAGTAAAAGATGGATTGTTAGTATTTACCGGTCATGGCGAAAACCTTTGCACCCAAAAACTATACGGCGATTTTGAAATGCTGGTTGACTGGAAGATTACCAAAGATGGCGATGCCGGCATTTACCTGCGGGGTACGCCGCAGGTGCAGATATGGGATACCAGCCGGGTGGATGCTGGCGCACAGGTAGGCTCGGGTGGTTTGTACAACAATCAAAAAAATCAAAGCAAACCATTGCTGCTGGCCGATAATGCTATTGGCGAATGGAATAATTTTCACATCATTATGCGGGGCGATAAAGTAACAGTTTATTTAAACGGCCAACTGGTAACCGATCATACGATATTGGAAAATTACTGGGATCATGCATTGCCCATCTTTTCCAAAGAACAAATTGAATTGCAGGCTCACGGCACGTATGTTGCCTACCGCAATATTTTTATTCGTGAGCTGACAGGTTCTGAAAAATTTGAGCTGAGTGCTGAAGAAAAGAAAGATGGGTTTAAAGTGTTGTTTGATGGTACCAGCATTGACAACTGGACCGGTAATAAAGTAGATTATAAAGTGGACAATTACGATTTGCTGATTGAACCCAAAGATGGTGATCATGGTAATTTATATACCAAAGATGAGTACAGCAATTTTATCTACCGTTTCGAATTTCAGTTAACACCGGGAGCCAACAATGGCGTAGGCATCCGTGCGCCGCTGGAAGGAGATGCCGCGTATGTGGGCATGGAAATACAGGTGCTGGACAATGAAGCGCCGATGTACAAAGACCTGCATGCTTACCAGTACCATGGCTCTGTGTACGGTGTAATCCCCGCCAAACGTGGCTTTTTAAAACCCGTAGGCGAATGGAATGTGGAAGAGATTTATGCCCAG
>JAYUBR010000894.1:0-4364 GCA_043740775.1 Ferruginibacter sp.
AATTTAATGTCGCCATAGGAGTTCTTTGTTGTATAAATTTTTGTAGGATCAATAGAAATTATCGTCCATGAATAGATTAAACCGGATTGAACAGCAAAATTATTTTTCAGTGTATAGCCCGCTAAAATTCCTGAAGAAAAAGAAAACAAATGCTTTTCCCGCCCTTTGATACCATATATATTGTTGGTTTGATAACCGGGATTAGCCGGTAAATCGTTTTTAAGATTGTACCCCGCAATTTCAGGTGAAGCAAAAATTGTAAGTTGAATGCTGCTGTTTAAAAAATGCTTATCATTTTTACCAGGTGGCGAATGTGAAATAACCGGCAGGGCATTGTTAAATGGGTAACCGGCCAGCGTTGGATTTAATATGGCTTTTTTTCGTTCAATACTTACATATTCAGGATGCAATATAACCGGATATAAGCTACCATCACCGCCTGATTTATCGTTACTTACTTTCTGTATTTTACTCCATTCTTCTGTGCCTGTCTCTATTGCTCCGTACTGCTTTTTATTTAATTTTTTACCTGCGGTAACCTGGTTTTTATTTTTTAATTGATGGGTATTTTTTACAAGGTCTGCACTTTTCAAATTATTTTCTTTCGGTTGATATCCGCTCTCTAAAAACTGTTTGGTTGAACTGCTGTAAAAATGTTTGTGTATTTTAATATCAGACGAAACTATCTGCTGGCGGCTTTTATCTGCTGATATTTTCACGGGTAAATTACTGTTTTTTGTATCAACGTTTTTGCCCGCATTATTCAGTGTAGTTAAACCCACGGAATCTTCAGGACTGTTTTTATTTTCCTGCGACACATCCTGTGTATTACCATTTGGTAAACTGCCTTGGATAATAGCATCTCTTTTCTTTTCGCTTAATGACCCAGGTGTCAATTGCAGGTTCAGGATATCATGCAGCGTAACAGATAACAGCAAAGCAAACAAAACGAGGATACTTTTTTTTAAAAAGGGAAATAAATTCTTTTTTTCTTCCGCTTTTTTTCGCTCCAGTTCTTTCTCTATATTTAACCATATCCGTGGAGAAGGCTTATCTGTAAGTGATTCTATCGAATTATAAAATAGTTTATCAATATAATGTAAATCTTCTCCCATACATTTCAGATTATTTTTTTCACGTTACCAAGTATCGCTTTTTGTAAAATATTTCTTGCGTTAAACAGGTTTGATTTGGATGTACCTTCCGAAATACCGAGCAAAGCGGCGATCTCACTGTGTTTTAGCCCTTCAAATACGTATAGGTTAAATACCATCCGGTATGAAGGCGAGAGCGATTGTACCAAAGACAATAATTCTTTTGACTGAAGTATAGCATGTAAATCTGTACTGTCTGCAGATTCATGCTGATTTTCCTGAAACAAATAAACTACCGGCTTCTGATTATTTGAACGATATTTCTGCAATGCACAGTTTAAAATAATTTTTCGTATCCAGCCCTCGAAAGACCCCATAAAATTGAATTGATGAAGATTGGATAACACTTTAATAAAGCCATCCTGCAAAATTTCTTCTGCCTCTTCACGATTGTTAGAATACCGCAGGCAAACAATCATCATCTTAGGTGAATAATACCCGTAAAGCTGAGATTGATAATTCCTGTTTCCTCCCAAACATCCTGTTATCAATTCTTTTTCTTCGATTTTCAAGAATATTAGAGTTGGTTTAAAATGTAAGATGCCTTTAAGGACACAATAGTTGTGTGATATAAATAGTATTTTTTAAATAAACCCATGCCGCCACACTGTTACGAATCCATACCCATTACCCGCACTGTAATAACACCAACAAAATAATTGCTTATTAGCATGATAACGTAATTATAAAAAAGAAATTATAAAAAAAATTGCCCACACACGCAACCTTATGTTTAAAGAAGGCATCTAACAGACTGTACATGCATGCAGAAGGAACGTTTCAAATTCTTTATATTAATATTTAACATTCACGCTTATCAAAAAAAAACTATGAAATCTGGAATTAACCACCTAACCAAATTTGTACTACCGGCCATTATTTTACTTGTTGCATTTATTGCCTGTAAAAAAGATTATTCCTCTGCACTGAGCAGCCAAACCAAAACACTAAGTGTTCATCTGCTGGATGATCCATCTCACTTTGACAATGTTTTTATAGATATAAAATATGTTGAAGTAAAAATTGATACCATCCAGGAACACCTGGATAACAACGACAGTGAAGATGCCGATAAAAACGATAACAACGGTGACGATGACCATACCGACCACGATCAGTATGGTAAATGGGATACATTACAAATGCACGCGGGCATATACGATTTGGCCAGGTTAAGAAATGGTGTAGACACCTTGCTGGGAGTAGTAAATATACCCCGCAGTAAGATAAGGAAAATACGCCTAACCACAGGTGATCACAATTCGGTTGTTGTAAATGGGGTTACTTATCCTTTGTTACAGAAACCAGGCACCAATCATTATTTATACATTAAAGTAAAGGATGACGACGTGGATGAATCAGTACCTGACCATTTGGGCCTTTGGGTTGATTTTAATATTTATGAATCTATTGAAGAAGAAAATGGTATGTTTTATTTGAACCCGGTATTGCATGCCTTTAACTTTAATAAAGCCGGCAAACTGGAGGGCAAGGTTTTTCCTGCCGACGCCAAACCACTGATTAAAGCATATAGCAGCACAGATACAGCTTATGCGGTACCGGAAGAAGATGGGGAATACAAAATAACCGGCTTAAAAGAAGGAACATACGATCTGTATTTTAAAGGATCCAATGGTTATAAGGATACGCTTGTTACAGGAATTTTTGTAAAAATGGGACAGAAAACTACAGCTCCTGAAATCACACTTAAAAAATAGGGGATTGTCAAACATCAGGTGTCATATTGGCCTTGTGCTTTTATGACACCTTTTTTATGTAATTGAATCCTTCCCAGCGACGTGCTCAACGAGCTTAAGCAGAGCCGAGGAAAATGTTGCGTGTACAAGAAATAGAGATACTACAGTAAATATGTTTTAAGCATTTCGGCTTAATTGTTTTGTGGATCCAAAACAAAAATATTTCATTTATCTAATAAAATATCGCTTCGTAGTACGCGACGTCCCTGGCCAACACACAAAGCTCCTGAAAACGTTGCTGAGAAGGGGAAGTACAGTTGGGACCGATTGCCTGTACGGTTCAGTAACTGTGCATGGCCATCATCATAGGGCCGTAAAACTGGTAGGTTTGCTGTGCCGCGCCTTTGGCCACCAGGCTTTGTTGCTGGTTATAATAGGCCTGCACTACCTGAAAAAAACCTATTGCAGAATCATCAAAATAAGCTATCACTTTGTTTAAAAATTCCGGTACCGGAACATGGTCAGGGTCCAGCACTACACACAGTTCGCCCGTTGCATATTGTAATGCATTGTTGATATTACCTGCCTTGGCATCTTTCTTATTGGTTCGGGTAACATGGTTTACACCTAACTGCAGGCATAGTTGTTTTATATTTTCATCCTCTGCTTCATCGCAACACCAGGCTGTATGCGGATAGGTAATATTTTGAATGGCACTAAGGGTACGCTCCGGCATTTCAAAGGGTTTGCCTGCGCAATAAGTGGTTAAAATGTCTACTGTATAAAGTTTACTACATGGCCTGAAATTTCATTGAGTCAATTTGCAGTTTTGTTCAAACCATTTTTATATTAAGGTTGTAAAGTAAGTGGCTTAATTTCTAATCTGCTGCTTAAAAAAGAAATGGAAACAATTGACGTTGTAATTGAAAACGCCGGGACAGCAACTCAAAACTCAAAACCCGCTGTCTCCTCCGGATTATTTAACCGGCTGTTTTTTCTTTCGCCTTTTACCATCACATGAATGATCTGCATTTGTTGTGGTTTCGCATCGTACAAAATATTATCCGTTACCGATATTTTTTTTACCGAAACAATATCGTTCACCTGGTAATAACTGATAATCCCTTCTTCCTGCTGTTCGAATCCTAAAAACTGAAGGGTACATTTTTTATTATCCACTGCTATCTTCAAATGTTTTTGAATATAATTATTTACCAACGGATTCATCAAATTTTTAAAAGCAGGGTTAAGTAAATCAATTGTTGTTTTATTTTGTTGCCGGAGTATTTGTTCAAAATCATCCGTAAAAATTTTACAACTTATCTCCAGCGTTTTACTGGTAGCGTTGTAATTAATTTCTGTAACACTTACAAAAACCGGATGATGAAAAGTGCTGAAAGCAGTTAAAGAAAAAAATATTAACCATTTAAACAATATAGATTCCATTAAACAAAAATTGGGTGTTTACATTTCAATGAAAGATATTTGATGATCGAAATTAACTACTAATAAA
>JAYUBR010000895.1:0-4363 GCA_043740775.1 Ferruginibacter sp.
GGAAGAGCGTATCTCCGGCATTGTAGTCTACTTCACCATTATTGCCATTTTAATTGCATGCCTGGGTTTGTTTGGCTTATCGGCATTCTCGGCGGAGCAGCGTATCAAAGAAATCGGGATAAGAAAAGTGCTGGGTTCTTCGGTAAGCGGTGTGGTAATGCTTTTATCAAAAGACTTTATCAGCCTGGTTGCTATTGCTGTATTGATCGCTTCACCGCTTGCGTGGTTTGGCATGAATAAATGGCTGCAAAATTTTGAATACAGAACCAGTATTGGTTGGTGGATGTTTCCGCTGGCAGGCCTATTGGCAATTTTCATTGCTTTGCTCACCGTAAGTTTTCAGGCAATTAAAGCTGCTCTGGTGAACCCGGTAAAAAGTTTAAGCACGGAATAAAACAGCACCCGAAAATTGTGTTGATTAATTGGGAAATTTTAATAGAAATGGAATTGTTATGAAATAAATATTAATTTAAAAATCATGAAAAAAATAATCTTTACTTACCTTTTTGCAGGATGTTTTATCCTGTCCTGCAGGTCTCAAAAAGGTCATTCTTCTGTTTCTTATTCCAGCGATGGCAATGGTGGTAAGGGGCAACATTCCATATCTATCAATGACGATAATGGGTATCTTGAAGTAAAGTATACCGGGGATATTATTTTTAATGAAGAAGAAACCGCGATAAAAAGTATTTCACCCAATGGTTATATCCGGTACAAGCGCAATGGGAAAAAAATTGAGGCAACAGCCGGTGAAAATGGACGAATTGAATATGAAGTAAACGGAGGTGACAAGAAAACCGATCTAAACAACGACGAAGCCCTCCTGTTGACCAGTGCCATTAAAACGCTGATTGGATATGGCATTGGCGCCGGCGAAAGGGTAGAGCGCATTTATAAAAAAGGCGGCAGCACGGCAGTGTTGAACGAGGTAAGAAATATGAAAAGTGATTTTGTAAAAGCCATTTATTTAGGTTATTTGCTTGAAACAAATTCATTAACGGCCGATGAAATGACGGGTATTGCCAACCAAACAAAAACATTGATTGGGTCTGATTTTGAAAAAGGGAAACTGCTCAGTAAATTCTCCTCAAAATATCTTGCCAACGAAACTACTGCACAGGCTTATCTTGGGGCGGTAAAAAGTATCAGCTCCGATTTTGAGAAGGCCAATGCGGTGAAAATTATTTTGAAAGAACGGCTTAGCCCTGCGCAGTTTACAGAAGTATTGCAGCTAACAAAATTTATAAGCTCTGATTTTGAAAAATCGAATGTGCTGAAAGAAGTGCTGCAGAATAATAAAATTTCAGCAGATCAGTTTTCTGAAGTGCTGCAAACAACCGCAACCATTAACAGCGATTTTGAGAAAGCGAATGTGTTGAAAAGTATTTTGAACAATAACAAACTTCCCGAAGCTCAGTTCAACGAAACACTGAACATCATAACCAATATCAGCGGCGATTTTGAAAAAGGAAATATATTAAAGCAGGTGGCAGAAGGAGAAATTACAAACGAGGCACAGTGGATAACCCTTATCAGCAGTACCGCAAAATTATCCTCCGATTTTGAGAAAGGAAATGTACTGGCCACCATTGCATCAAAGATGCCTGCAACAGAAAATCTAAAAGCCGCTTACTTAAAATCAGCCAAAACCTTATCCTCCGATTTTGAATATGGAAAAGCTATAAGGGCGATGAAATGACAGTAATTCGCATGTTTTGCTTGCGTATAATCCACTCTTGTTACGGCAGTGTAACTGGCTGCAGCTATAACTACTTTGCATTTGTATAACAAACAGGTGTACGGAATCAAACATTCACTGTTCGATTTCGTACACTTTTTATTTGCAATTGTATAAAGTGCTTTACTGTAAAGGGTTTCAACAGTGGCACGGCTGTTGAATAAAAACGCAGAAGGCTTAAAGCTTAAGGCTTAAGGCTGAAATCTTAATGCCTGGTGCCTGATAGTTTGAATATATATAGTAAGCTGTGATACCTGCTTTCGGCTTTCAGCTTTCAGCTTTTCGCTTTCAGTCTAAAACAAACCACTATGATAAAAAATTATTTTTTAACAGCATGGCGCAGTTTGTGGAAGAACCGCACTTTTAGTTTGTTGAACATTTCTGGTCTTGCAGTAGGAATATCCTGCGCTGCACTCATTTTTTTATGGGTGGAAGATGAACGCACTTTCAATAATTATTTTACCAACCAGGATCATCTTTACCAGGTGATGGATAACCAGCAGTACGATGGCAAGACCTACACTTTTGCATCCCTGCCCGGACCTTTTGCAAAAGCCGCCAAAGAAGAAATTCCAGGCATTAAAAATATTGCCCGTACAAACTGGGGCAGCCGTGTACTTTTTAATTATGGCGAAAAGAGCGTGTATGCAAATGGGTTTTATGCAGATGCATCCTTTCTTACCATATTTAATTATGAATTTATTCAGGGCAACGCTGCCAGTGCTTTCAGTCAGTTGTATTCTTTAGTAGTAACCGCATCTATGGCTAAAAAATATTTTAATACCACCGATGTTGTTGGCAGGCGGTTAAAAATGGAAAACAAACAGGATTACACCATAACCGCTGTGGTAAAGGATTTGCCGGTGAACAACCGGTTTTCAAACCAGGAATGGCTGGCACCTTTTGAAATATATGAAAAACAAAATGACTGGTTGACAACCTGGGGAAATAATGGCATTCAAAATTTTGCTGAACTGGAACCCACCGCCGATGTTGCCGCCGTTAATAAAAAAATGTACGGCTTTATAAAAGCAAAAGATAAAGACGCTGCGGCCATGCCCTTTCTTTTTTCTGTTAAAGACTGGAGGCTGCGCAACAATTTTATAGATGGAAAACAAAGTGGTGGAAAAATAAAAATCGTTAACCTTTTTACAGTTATTGCGTGGATCATTTTGATAATTGCCTGTATCAACTTCATGAATTTGTCCACTGCTAAAAGCGGACCGAGGGCGAAAGAAGTGGGCGTAAGAAAAGTAATGGGCTCCGGCAAAAGTATGCTGGTGTGGCAGTTTATTTGTGAGGCCATCCTGATGTCTTTTATCGGCGTTGCTGTTGCGGTAGTTATTGTGGCGCTGCTGTTGCCTGCTTTTAATTTGCTGGTAGAAAAACAATTGTCAATCGGGTTGTTAAAACCTTTGCACCTTCTTTCACTGCTTTTTATTGGTTTACTGTGCGGCTTTATTGCAGGCAGTTACCCAGCGTTTTATTTGTCTTCTTTTCAGCCACTGGCGGTTTTAAAAGGGATGAAATTAAAAACGGGTGTCGCAGGTTTTATCCGCAAGGGATTGGTGATAACACAGTTTGTTATTTCCGTAGCACTCATCATTTGCACCATCATCATTTACCAGCAGGTGATGCATACAAAGAACAGGGAACTTGGGATGAACAAAGACAATCTTATTACACTAAACCAGCAATTGGTAAGCACTGTACAAAAAGGAGATATGGGTTTGCATTTTGCAAACATCAAAAATGATTTGCTGCAAACCGGTGTGGTAGAAAATGCTGCCCTCAACAGCAACGATGCATTTTCTGTCGGAAGCAATTCATCTAATTTTAACTGGAAAGGAAAGGAGGCTACTAAAAATGTTTTGATCTCCATGGATTGGGCAACACCCACTTATATCAGCACCATGGGTATGCAAGTGATTGCCGGCAGAGACTTTCATCCCGATGGTTTTGCCGACAGCAACTCAGTTGTAATAAATGAAACCCTTGCCAAAATGATAAAAAATAAACCCTCAGCCGCAGTGGGAGAGTTGATTGAAAGAGACGGCAGCAACTTTGAAGTGGTAGGAGTGGTAAAGGATTACGTGTACAACAATGTGTATGGCGGTGTATCGCCATTGGTTATTTTAAATGATGCAAGGGCAGCCAATACGAACACCTTAATGATACGTTTTAAACCTCAGCAGGATTATAAACCGGCGTTGGCAAAAGTGGAAACTGTTATTAAAAGCTACAGCCCGTCTTACCCGTTTGAATACAAGCTGGCAAGTGAAAGTTTTAAAGAATTATTTACCAACGAAAACCTGATAGGCAAGCTGGCCGGGCTTTTTGCAGTGTTGGCTATCTTCATTTCCTGCCTTGGTTTATTTGGACTATCTGCTTACAGCGCCGAACGCAGAATTAAGGAAATCGGCATCCGTAAAGTATTGGGTGCTTCGGTTCAAAGTTTAAGTTCCATGTTATCTAAAGAGTTTATCAGGCTTGTTGGTGTTTCCTGTCTGCTGGCATTTCCACTGGCGTGGTATTGCATGAATATGTGGTTAAAAGATTATGAATACAAGATAGCGATCAGTTGGTGGATGTTTGTGTTGCCTGCATTACTGGCCATGTTGATTA
>JAYUBR010000896.1:0-1235 GCA_043740775.1 Ferruginibacter sp.
AGCCGGAAGCTTCACCGTTGACGGTAGAGTGCTAAACCCGTTTGATTTGATGCTTTATAGCGAATTTAACCCCCGTGATTTTGAACAACATTGGTTGGCAGAACAATTGAGCCCAACATTATTGGCCCGTGAACTTCCAGTTACCGCAGAAAACTACATGATGCAGATGGCACTAAACAGAGCCTTTGAGCAAATTGAATTGGGGATATGGATGGGTTCAACTACCTACACAGCAGCAGACGGTACAACAGGTAATGGCCAGCTAAAATGGTTTGACGGTTTCTTAAAGAAAATGGTAAACGATGCGCTTGTTCCAAAAGTTGCTTCTCCGCTTCCACTTACAGCAGCACCATCAGGTGGTGGCCTTTACAACGTTGCAAGTGCAATGGATGCATTGATTACTTCGGTTGCAACCACTAAAAAAGCGATGTTAAGCAATCCTGGTCGTTACAAAAGAATGAAATTCTTAGTATCAATTAATACCGAGCAAATTTATCAAACCTATATCACCACATCTACAATTTACAAAGGTGTAAACACAACAGATGAAGGGATAAATAAATACAAAGGCTACGAAATAGTTCCACTTGCCGGTCTTGCGGACGATACCATTTTGTTTTGCGAAGCAACCGACACAGCCGATTCAAATCTTTATGTAGGTATGAACAGTACTGAAGATAACAATCTTCAACTACAAAGATTACAAGCAAATTCAGAATTATTTTTCCTTAAAGGATTGATGAAATATGATGTGCAGTATGGTTTTAGCGAGCAGGTATTTTTGTACACAACTTTAGTAACAGGTTCTTTCACCGTTTAATTAACACTACAATTTTATAAAATGAGCATATTAGCAAGATTTACATCAGCGACAGGGCCGATAGCCCAGGGAACTGATAACACCGATAGAGTAAGGGATAACGCATACAGCACACCCGCTTACGCAACGCCGTTGCAACTTAACCCGTCAAAGTCTTATACAATTTTTGCGCCGGCAGATTTAACAGGCGCACTTACTGTAAATGTTGGCGTCGGTTCAGCAAGCACAGCACCTTATGTTGGTGATGCGATTCAGATGATTTTTAAATCAACTCCAGGTTCAACAGTTACTTTAGGCACAGGCCTTTTGCCGGTATCAGGTACAATTATTATACCGGCTACTAAAACAGCTAATATAGCTTTTATTTTTAACGGTGCATCTTGGGTTGAAACAGGGCGTGCAATAACAGCTTAAT
>JAYUBR010000897.1:0-4360 GCA_043740775.1 Ferruginibacter sp.
TGTAACAGGTTGAACTCTTCATTTTCATACACTACTTTTTTGGTGAGTCCATAACAGTTTAAGGGCTTACCACGCAAGCTAAAAACAGCCTGCGTATTTACGTTTCTTGCCTTGGTAATACTTCCGCTGGCACTATCACCTTCGGTGATAAATATGGTGCTCTCTTTTTGTTTTTCTAAAATATTATCCTTGTCTTTTCCACTGGCTTCATCATTGTAATGAAACTTGCAATCCCTTAATTTTTTATTGTGCAGGTTGGCCTTTTTTGCCCTTTCATTGGCCAGTTTGCGGATGCCGGATAATTCTTTTCTTTCCCGCTCATTTTGTTCAATACGCTTTTTTAATGCTTCGGCGGTGGCAGTATTTCTATGCAAAAAATTGTTTAATTCCTTACCTAAAAAATCTCCTATAAAATTCTTCATACTCGGGCCGCCTTCATACACATTTTGAGAACCCAGTTTTGTTTTTGTCTGGCTTTCAAAAACAGGTTCCTGCACCCTCACCGAAATGGCGGCGCAGATACTTCCGCGAATGTCGGCAGCATCATAATCTTTTTTATAAAAATCCCGGATGGTTTTTACATAGCCTTCTCTGAATGCAGCTAAGTGCGTGCCGCCCTGCGTGGTAAACTGTCCGTTTACAAAACTGTAATATTCTTCACCGTAGGCACTTTCATGTGTTAACGCCAGTTCAATATCTTCTCCTTTTAAATGGATGATCGGGTAACGGATTTCATCTTCGTTCGTTTTGCGCTGCATCAGATCAAGCAATCCATTTTTACTCACATAGCGCTTGCCGTTCAGGTTCATCACCAGACCCGCATTCAGGTAACAGTAGTTCCAAAACTGGTTGTCCAAATATTCCTGTACAAAATGAAAATTTTTAAAAATGGTTTCATCCGGAATAAACGTTACAAATGTTCCGTTCTCTTCTTTGGTGGCAGCTTCCTTATGTTCTTTTGTCAATACACCTTTTGCAAACTCTGCCGTTTTTTCTTTGCCTTCGCGGTAAGCCGTTACTTTAAAATAATCGCTCAATGCGTTCACTGCTTTTGTACCAACGCCATTTAAGCCCACACTTTTCTGAAAAGCCTTGCTGTCGTATTTTGCACCGGTATTTATTTTACTTACCACATCCACCACTTTACCCAGCGGAATGCCACGGCCATAATCCCTTACTGTAATGGTTTTACCATCAATAGCCACATCCACATGTTTGCCATAGCCCATCGTGTGTTCATCAATGCAGTTATCAATCACTTCTTTCATCAAAACATACACGCCATCATCGGCGCTACTGCCATCGCCCAGTTTACCAATGTACATACCCGGCCTAAGACGGATATGTTCTTTCCAATCCAGACTTCGTATCGAGTCCTCGTTGTAATCAGCCGCTATTTTTTCTCTTTCTGCCATTGTTTTTATTTTGAGCCTGGCATTTGTTTTTCAATTATGCATCGTTGCGTCGCACTCTTGTACCAACTACCATTGGGAAACTTTTATCAAAGCGTTTGTAAAATTGCTACACCCATTGTTGCTTATAACCTGTAAGCGGGGCCGTAAGCTACTAATTTATTTAGTAATTTTAAACAAAGGCAAATATAGTTAAACCAGCATACAGAAAACAGCAAGGGTTTTTAACACCTGTGTATAAAATAAAAGAAAGGCAAACCAATTACCCGAAAAAAATAATGGCATCCTGGTAAACAGTATTAAGATAGTGCAGATTGTTTATCTTGTTATTAAAATATACTACCATGCAAAAGAAAATATTGATTGCAACAACTTTTATTGGATTACTGTTTTTATGTGCATTTAAATATTTGCCAAAAGCTGGAGTTAATCAATTAAAATTTATTTCGAGGGAAGAAGCTTTGAGAAATAAATTCATTACGCAATGTTCGCCCGACTGGAATCATTTAAACAGTGATAGTCTTGCAAAAGGTATCAGCGTTTTACAAGGCTGGGGCAATTACCAATGGCCTGTTGCATCAAAAAGCGATAGTGCCAGGTTGTATTTTCAACAAGGCATTAGTATGTATTACTCCTTTCACATCATCGAGGCAATGGCTTCCTTTAAAAAAGCAGCCATTTTTGATGGTAACAATGCTATGATTTACTGGGCACAGGCTTTAACCTACGGCCCTAATATTAATGACTATACCTATTCGGCTACACCAGAAGCTTTTGTTGCTGCGCAAAAAGCGGTTTCGTTATCTGCCAATTGCACATCAAAAGAAAAGGCTTTGATAAAAGCGATGAGTGTACGGTACACATCAGATAGCACCACCAGCCGGGCTTTCTTAAATCAGTTGTATACCGATGCAATGCAAAAAGGATATTTACAATTTCCCAACGATGCCGATATGGCTGCGTTATATGCAGATGCCATGATGCTACAGCATCCCTGGGAATATTGGAAACACAATGGGGAAGCCCGCCCATGGACTCCCCGCATACTGGAAGTATTGGAAAAAACGCTGCAGCAATCACCGCTTCATCCCGGTGCCAATCATTATTATATTCACGCTGTTGAAGCATCGGCCAATCCGCAACGGGCTTTACCAAGTGCTCATCTTTTGGCAAAGTTAATGCCATCGGTTTCGCACATGGTACACATGCCATCGCATATTTACATTCGTAGCGGATTGTATGACGAAGGAACGAAAGTGAACGAAATGTCGCTGAAGGCATATAATGGGTACCTGGCTGCTTACCCTGATGTTGCCAATAATGCATCGCTTTATCTTATCCATAACCTGCACATGCAAACAGCCTGCGCCATGTTGGGTAAGGGGTATGATTACAGTTTAAAAAGTGCCGATGCCAGCAGGGCAAGTTTTGACAGTTCATTTATGTCAATGCCTGGACCATTCGGCACTTTTATACAGTACGTTTATATGACGCCTGTAATCAACAATATTCGTTTTGGTAAGTGGCACGAAGTGTTAAACGCCCCAGCCATTCCAGAAAATTATGTGTATGCAAATGTATTGGCGCATTGGGCAAAAGGCATGGCCCTGGCCAGAACGAACGATATTGCCGCTGCTAAGAGAGAGCTAAGCTGGTTGCAGAAAAACATGAACCAAGGTGATATGATGGTTGTAATGCAACCATTTAATGCTCCGGCAGATGCTGCAAAAGTTGCCGAAAAATTACTGGAAGGAATAATTGCTGAACAGGAAAATGACCTGGTAACTGCAGTGAACCTATTAACGGAAGCTGTGAAATATGAAGCTGCATTGATTTACAATGAACCAAGGGATTGGTTATTGCCTTCAAGGGAATATCTTGGAGCTGTACTTTTAAAAGCAGGATCATACGCAAAGGCTGAAAATATTTTTATGGAAGATTTAAAAGAAAACCCTAATAATCATTGGTCGTTGAAAGGCTTATATGAATCTTTGCAAAAACAAAAAAAGTATACCGCGGCAGGCATCATTAAAAAGCAATTGGATATTGCAGTTGCAATGGATGATATGAAGGATTTGCCGGTGGTATTTTAATACTTCATCAATACTATAAATAATTCTTTGCTACTAGTTTTCTTATCAATACAAAGTGCTTGAAATTATTTACCAATTTGTAGAAGATTAAATTGAAACATCATCCTAAGATTACAACCACGAGCGGAGAGCAGATAATTAATCCACAATAAAACCTCTCAGTCAAATAATTTTTCCGAAATTTACTTAATAAATTTTTACAAATGGATACATGGCTAATACAACTTACCAATCAAAAAGCGGCCAGGATAATAGGAGATTTGGAAGACCTGCAGATAATAAAATTGCTTAACAAAAAAATGTCCAAAGAAAAACTGTCCGATAAATTCAAGGGCTCCTTAAACCTTACAGAACAGGAATACAATAACCTTCAGCAACAATTAACCGACTGCGCAACGAATGGAAACAGTATCAAATAGCCAACGAATCATAGACCCATGTTGAAAATAAGGCTATAAATAATTACATAATTTAATCGCACATTCATTTTTATTTTGCAAGATTTCATACAAAAAAATAATCAGCACAAATAAAATAATCGTATTGCAAACTCCAGTAACCAATCTTGCAACCATTGCCACACTGGCTGTTGCAAAAGAAAATGAAAATGATCATTTCCGCATTTTTTTAAAGCAACACGACAGTGAAATGATTGATACGATTGTCCATAAAATCAATGCCTTTGTTACGCCGCAGATTGATTGCACACAATGCGGCAATTGCTGCAGATCATTGATGATAAATGTTACACCAGAAGAAACAGTATCATTGGCGGTACATCTTAACGAAAAAATTGAGGTTGTAAAAGAAAAATACATTGAAATAAGCTCAGAGGGGCAAATGATTGTGAACACT
>JAYUBR010000898.1:0-1234 GCA_043740775.1 Ferruginibacter sp.
GGGTGCATTTAAAATTGTCGCATTAAAAAAAGGCTAAATTTGATAAACCAAATATCTCAACCGATGACAGAAGTAAACTTTATAGCCTTAGCCCAAAAGCGCTATGCAGAACTGCAAGCCTTAAATAAAATTAATAATTTTTACGATTACGAGAAACAGTTTGAGTCAATATGGCGAGAATTAGGCAGGTCGGTATTAGAAGCTAATTTAAGTGATGTTCCCGCCGACAGGCGTAAAAAAAACACTTACCAAATTTGGGAAGATCAGCATAAACAAAACGCATTGTTTTAGTGAAGGCGCAAATGGTTTTCAAATAAGCCCCCATTTACAAGAGTTGCTTGTGTATGCAGGGCAGCTGGATTGCTATGAAAGATGCAATGTGATACTGGAAAAATTTATAGATATAGAAGTGAGTTCATCCCAAGTATACCTGGTAACAGATTGTTACGGTAAAGCAGCTGAAAAGGAAGTAAATAGTTGCCGGTCTTTAGAGCCTGTAAAAAAAGAAGAAGTGCTATATGTAGAAGCAGATGGCTCTATGTTGCTAACGCGTGATGAGGGATGGAAGGAAGTAAAAGTGGGAAGGATGTTTACGAGTGACTCTTGCATTGACCCTAACGGAAAGTCAAGCTGGATAAGACATTCGCAATATGTAGCCCATTTGGGAAACAGCAAAGACTTTACAAAACAGATGGACACATTAATGGAATCGTATGGAAGATTAGGCAAGCGGTTAGTATTTATTTCTGATGGCGGAACATGGATAAAAAATTGGATAGATGATGCCTTCCCTGAAGCGGTATCGATATTGGACTACTATCATGTTTGTGAACACTTACATCAATTTGCAAACACTGTTTTTACCGATGAAGCGATGCTTAAAAAATGGACAGGTGAACAAAAGGAATTGCTGTTACAAAATAAAGTACTGGAAGTTATAGGCAATATAAAACAACAAAATTGTGAAAGTAAAGAAGCATTGTTACTCATTAATTATTATACCAACAATGCATATAGAATGAATTACAAGGTTTATAAAAATATTGGAGTTGGTCTGATAGGTTCCGGCGCAATCGAATCAGCACACCGGACTGTAGTGCAAAAGCGGATGAAACAATCCGGACAAAGATGGAGCAACAAGGGAGCACAAAATATGCTAAACCTAAGAGTGCTTACAATGAATAAACAGTGGGATAAAGTGGTGCAGTTGATTAAAAGTGCCGCTTAAAGCAAG
>JAYUBR010000899.1:0-1233 GCA_043740775.1 Ferruginibacter sp.
GAAATAACCGGCTTTTTACAAATGCCGGTTTGTTTTTAGTTGCATTGTTAATGACTCTGCAAGCTTGTAAAAAATCCCCCCATTTAGCTCCGTTCGAAAGCGATTTTAAGCAGGTAAACCTGGTGGCCAATAACAACAGTTATGGGGCGACAAATATAGATGCGGGTTTGCTCAATGCCTGGGGTATTGCATTTGCACCTTCCGGACCTGCATGGGTTTCTTCCAATGGGGCAGGACTTAGTACCATTTATAATGCAGCAGGCGTTACACTAAGACCACCGGTAACCGTACCTTCCAACAGTTCACTAACAGGTGGCAAACCCACCGGTCAGGTATTCAATGGCAGTACCGGCTTTAAACTTCCCAACGGCAATCCTGCCAGATTTATTTTTTCAGGAGAGGATGGTGTAATTTCCGGTTGGAATGGCGGCTCTGCCGCGGTGGTGGCTAAAAATAATATGAATGCCGTTTACAAGGGCATCACCATTGCTAGAAACGGAGGACTTCCCTATCTGTATGTGGCCAATTTTAAAGAGCGTAAGGTGGAAGTGTACGACAGCCTTTGGAATGTAGTAAACTTTCCCTTCATAGATTGGAATCTTCCTGCTGATTATTCTCCATTCAATGTGCAGAATATTGGCGGTAAAGTATTTGTAGTATATGCAAAACTGGGAAGCGGACTTGATGAAGCGACCGGACCGGGAACAGGAATTATAGATATTTATAATCCCGATGGCACATTGGTAAGGCGTTTTATTTCTCATGGAGAATTGAATGCACCTTGGGGAATTACAGCAACCCCTGCTTCTTTTTTAAATACAGCCACCAATATGTCAGTTTTTTTGGTGGGCAATTTTGGTAATGGGCGTATCAATGCCTATGATCAAAACGGGTTATTTCTTGGACCGCTTCGCCACAATAGCAAGCCCATTGTAATTGATGGATTATGGGCCTTATCATTTGCACCCGCTACGGCAGCAACTGTTAACCCCAACTGGCTCTTCTTTGCAGCAGGCCCCAACGGAGAGGCCGACGGATTGTTTGGATATATTACGCCGGAAGAATCAGAAAAAATGAAGGTTGCCAATTAATAACCAAACTTATAAACGGGGTTGATTATAAGAAGGGAGAAGCCGTCTCAAAAGCGATTTTGGGGCAGTTTCTCACTTGTAGAATTGTTCAATATTAAGCTGCTTAATATTATTAGCCATTAAAGATTATAACCGGGTTGTT
>JAYUBR010000900.1:0-4346 GCA_043740775.1 Ferruginibacter sp.
ATAGGCATCAATTTCTTTTCTTTTTTGTGCAGTCAATTCCTCAAGTGCAGCCCTATTATATTTAACGGGTATTATTTTATTGTCAATTATTGCGCTTTGAGAAGTCTTAAGTACATATTTTCTTGTATTATTTACCATGCCATTACTGTAATTTTCTCCTTTCGGTTTTTTCTCATATTCTCTTACTATAACTATTTTTCCTGAAGTAAGAACTTGAATAAAACCCTGTTGGACAGGATTGATAGCCGGATTAAAAATCAGGTCAGTATTTGATGCAGCATACTCTTCGCTATAGATGCGTACTTCTTTTAAGTTATCAATAAATTCATAAACGGTGTCATTTTTTTCATAAATAAACTTTTGGTCTGTTACATCAAAATTTACTTTTGCTACATGATACCTTTCGCCGTTATGAAGGGTTACATCCGCAGCTTTCCAATCATCGAATAGTAAAGGGCTTCCTTCCACACCCATGTCTGATTTCACCCTGAATTGCTGCCCCTCAAATGAGGATGCTAATATATTACCTTGATTTGAAGATGGTAACTGTATAGATAAAATTCCATTTGTTTGAGGCGACGGACTACTTATTTGTGCAAATCCATAAGTGCTAAAGCTTAGGGTAGCAATGGTGTATATATACTTAAACATCGGGATAAAATTTGTACTTATAAAATTAAGCAATTTATAGTTCGAAGTTCTTAAGGATGGATTTGTTTAAAAAACCAATGCACAGAAAAAAAAACTGGCTTTAAATTCTAAACAACGCTACGGCTCCGGGAATGTTTAAATTGCCTTTACAAGCAGCAAAAATGCTTCTTCTTTTTAGTGCGGGGTAACATTCGCTTAACATAGCCGTAACCTTTCTATAACATTCCCTTTACTTTAATGTAACATTGAAAGCGTCCCTTTGCAGAAATTTAATAATTATGTATAAACGATTATCAAAGTGGCTTACAGGGATGCTTGTTTTTTTGTCCATCAACACTTTTGCACAGGAAACAGTTTCATCTTTAAGTGGTATTATAAAAGATGATAGAGGTAGCATTATTCAGGGAGCAACTGTATCATTGTTACATGTTCCTACAGGAGCCGTAACCAAAACACAAACCAATAAAAAAGGAATATTTAGTATTGCCAATTTAAAACCAGGTGGCCCGTATACAGTAGCCATCACTTTTGTAGGTTTTAAGGAAGAGAAGGCAGAAGATATTAATCTCACGCTGGGCAATAACCCCGATTTAAATGTAGTAATGACGGTGAACACAGGAAGCCTGGAGGCCGTTACTGTAACATCTACAAAAAAAAATAATAGCGGGCTAAGCATCGGAAGGGCACAGATGAATACCCTGCCAACCCTTGGCAGAAGCCTGAGTGATTTTACAAGGCTTACACCACAGTCAAACAATAACTCATTTGCAGGTACTAACTTCAGATACAATAATCTTACTGTTGATGGCGCTATTAACAACGATGCTATCGGGTTTAGTAATTCTGCAGGTGGCGTAAGCGGTGGCGGGCAATCAGGCGCTGCAGGTGCCGGTACCCGTACCAACCCTTACAGTATTGATGTAATACAGGAAGTGCAGGTACAATTATCTCCCTTTGATGTTAAGCTGGGTAATTTTACCGGCGGGTCTGTTAATGCAGTAACAAAAAGCGGAACCAATACGGTGCATGGTTCTGTATATGGTTATGGCAGAAACCAGGGTTTAATGGGAAAAAGTGTAGATGGATTAAAAACAAAAATTGGTTCAGATTTTCATGATTACCAATATGGCGCTACCCTTAGCGGGCCTATTGTAAAAAACAAAGCTTTCTTTATTGTAAACTTTGAACAAACCCGTCGCCAGGAACCTACTTTTTATAATGCAGGAGACAGAGGCGCAGCAATTAGCCTGGCTGATGCAGCAAGTATATACAACAGCTTAAAAACCCGGTACAACTATGATGCAGGATCGTACGAGGGGCCCTATAAAATTTTTACCAATAGTGATAAATTATTTGCACGGTTAGATTTTAAAGTAAGTAATAAAAGCACTTTAACAGTAAGAGGTATTTACACCAATGGGGTTGGTAATAACCTGGAGCGTACCTCTACCAATTTTCAATTCGGTTCAACCGACTTTACACAACATACAAAGAATGTAAACCTCACATCTGAGTTAAAAACTAATTTCTCAAATAGTCTAAGCAATCAGTTAAGTGTAAGTTATATCAACGTTCATGAATACAGGGATTTCCCGGGAGTACTTTCGCCTTTTATGGACATTGGCGGTGGTACAGCCTGGGCAGGTACCTGGCGTGAAGCTTCTATTTACAATATGAAGCAAAAAACAATTGAAGTAAGCGATAATGTTACGCTTACAAAGGGTATTCATAAATTTACTTTTGGTACCCACAATGAATTTTATAACCTTACTTACGGTTTTGTAAATTCATGGAATGGCCGTTGGGAATATTCCAACCTGCCAAATTTTCTTGCTGATAAACCAAGCAGAATTCGCGGAGCTTATTCCAACGACGCCAAATATCCAAACACAAGAGATGACCTGTATAACAATCCCCCAAACCCTTATCATGTAAACCTGATGAGTGTTTATGCACAGGATGAAATTTCGTTAAACCATAATTTTAAATTAACAGGTGGTTTTAGAATTGATTATCCGTTTTTGGGAAACCAGGTTCCGGTAGATAAAGGTTTTGCAACTGCAAAAAATAATACCTCAAACCTGACTTATAGTAATACACCATTTAACCAATTGAATAATAAATGGCTGGGTAATCCAACAGTTTCTCCAAGAATTGGGTTTAACTGGAATGTAACCGGTGATCAAAAAGTAGTGATAAGAGGTGGTACAGGAATTTTTGTAGGAAGAATGCCCTTTGCATGGTTAGGTTATGCTGAAACATTATCTGGCGGTGTTTATAATAATATTGATTTCAGGCCAGGTAAAGCAAATACAGTTGACAGTAATGTTTCCGTACCGCTTGCAATTAATCCACTTAACCTGCAGGATACTATTAATGCACACGCACTTCCGGGAGCAAATGCTATTACCACAAGAGAAGTAGATGTAATTGACAATCATTTTAAAATGCCTACTGTTTGGCGTTCAAGTATCGCAGTTGATATCAAGTTTGGCAAAGGTTATAAATTAACATTAGATGCCTTGTACACCAAAACCCTGTATGATGTAAAATTTCAGCAGATCAATATAAAAGATAGTGTGCAATATTTCGGTTCAGGTCCTTCTCAATCTCCGGTTTATGTTGGTGGCAAATTAAATTCACAGTATTCCAATGTTTATTTATTAACCAATACCACAAAAGGGTACCGGTATAATTTAACTGCCCAGTTGACTAAAAGTTCCAATTTCAGCAAGTTAGGTTCTCACAGAATAAGTATGAACTGGAGCGCTGCTTATACTTATGGAATGAGTAAAGATTTGAGTAATGGTATCCGTAATTCATTCCAGTCTAATTTTGAAGTGAACCCTGCGGTGGTTGCAAATAATCCACAATTATCGTATTCTAATTTTGATTTGCGTAACAGGATAGTAGCTACTGTGGGAGTTAACCTGGAGTGGAACAAAACCAATATGACAACATTGTCTTTCTTTTATGCAGGTCAGTCAGGAAGCCCTTATTCAGTTGTTTATAACTCTGGTGGTAATCCGTTTGGAAATGCTGCAAATGCCAACCTGCCTTATATTCCCAAAGATCAAAACGATATAAGGCTGGCTGATTATACAAGAAATGGCCAGCTATATACAGCGGATCAACAATGGACTGACTTAAATAATTTAATATCCGGTGATAAGTATTTAAGCTCAAGAAGAGGCCAATACGCAGAAAGAAATGGTTTAAGAACACCATGGAATCATGATGTAGATATGAAATTAATGCATGAGTTTAAGTTTGGAAAAGACAATGGCCGTTCACTTCAGTTGAGCCTGGATATTTTTAATTTATTAAATCTGTTGAATAATAGCTGGGGACATGTTTATTTTGTAACCAACGTAAACAACTATACCGCTAATTTATTAACCTTTGTTAAGGATGCAAATGGAGTTGCAGCGGGCAAACCTTCATCTGGTTATTTACCAACTTTTAACTTTAATGTACCTACCGGTTTAAATAGTCACTACTATACAGTTGATCCGTTGAACAGCCGCTTCCAGGCACAGTTTGGAGTTAAATATAATTTTTAAGGAAAAAATATTCAATCAAAGATTCTTTAAGTAAATAGTTATACTACTACCACCCGATAATTTTATCGGGTGTTTTTTTTACCAAAGTTTTAATTCGCTTTTTATATTTTAATCTCACTGAAAGTTGATAAT
>JAYUBR010000901.1:0-13580 GCA_043740775.1 Ferruginibacter sp.
AAACAGTATCATTGGCGGTACATCTTAACGAAAAAATTGAGGTTGTAAAAGAAAAATACATTGAAATAAGCTCAGAGGGGCAAATGATTGTGAACACTACTCCCTGTCATTTTTTAGCCGATAGTAGTTGCACTATTTATGAAAACCGGTTTACCGAATGCAGGGAATTTCCGCATTTACTCAAAGATAATTTTACCGGCAGGTTATTTGGTACATTGATGTATTATTCGCTTTGCCCGATTATTTTTAATGTGGTAGAATCATTAAAAGAAAAATTGGAATTTAAATCCTGATAATCACTATTTTTATATAATCAATAAAAATGGGTTATTAATTATTTTTATCCACAAAAAAAAATATGGTTAAGTTTTAAAATAAATATAATAATTACCTTCTTTTTTACTTTTCTTTCAACAATAATTTTAAACAAAAAATTACAAAACATGAAATTGACAAAACTATTAATGGCAATTGCTATTGTAACAACGGTAAGCTTTATAAGCTGTAAACCAAAAGATGCGGACATTAAAACTGCAGTAGAAGCAAAACTAACTGCCTTGCCCGATATGATAAAAGGCGCAACAGTGGATGTAAAAGATGGAGTAGCAACGCTAAGCGGCGAATGCAAAGACGACATGTGTAAAATGGAATGTGAAAAAGCAGCTAAAGAAGTAAAAGGTGTTAAATCTGTTGTGGCTAATTTTACGCTTCCAGTACCTGCTATTATTGCACCCCCTCCTCCTGCTTCATTAACTACCACTTTAGATGCTGCTGCACAGCAGAAAGTGAAAGATGGTTTAAAAGATATCAAAGGGGTTAGTGTTGAATTTGAAGGAGAGAAAGCGGTGCTGTCCGGCGAAGTTAGCAAAGCAGACAGGATGAAAATTATGCAGATGCTTGCTGCTGCAAAAGTAAAATCGGACGTAACCAAATTAACAGACAAAAAATAATTACAATCACATTTTAAATATTAATAAAATGGCACTTCAGGAAAAATATGCTGAGTTGATACAATCCGCTACTACCATGGGTGTAGCAGGCTTAGCCGTTGCAGAAAAAGATGGTGTATTGCACGTTAGCGGAACCGCAAACAGCACGGCTGATTATGATGCACTTTGGGCATTGTACAGTAAAATTGATCCCAACATGGCAAGCGGCGATTTGATGATGAATATTGATATAAAAGCAGATGCCGGCGCACAGTTAAAAGTAACTACCGATTCTACTAACCTCAATATCAGAAGCACTCCTACTACCGATGGTGAAATAGTTGGTAAAGCAGCACATGAAGAAATTGTTACCCTTGTTGAAAAAACAGATGATAGCTGGTGGAAAGTTAGAACAAAAGATGGTGAAGAAGGATATGCTTATGCACAATATCTTTCCCCGATGTAATGAAAAATTATAGTAAACAAAAAGCCATCCATCAGCAAGTGGATGGCTTTTTGTTTGTAGCTTCGGTAAAATATTTTTATGAAGACAACTTACCGCATCCTCGGCACTTTTTTTTATGCTTTGCTTCTGCTTCTGCTTTCCTGCAGCGCACAAACAAAAACAACTGTAACACCGGAGGAATTTGAAAAAGCAATTACTAAAGATTCGGTACAGATTTTAGACGTAAGAACGCCGGAAGAATATACATCCGGGCATATTAAAAATACGCTCCTTGCTAACTGGAATGATAAGGCAGAGTTCAGCCGCAGGCTTGCTTTTGTAGATAAAAATAAACCGGTGTATATATACTGCCTGGCTGGTGGCAGAAGTGCTGCTGCGGCAAAAGAAATGCGTTCCATAGGCTACGAAAACGTGGTAGAACTTACCGGTGGCATCAATGCCTGGAAGGCTGCCAATAAACCATTGGAAGGAAAATCGGATGAGAAACAAATGAGCTCTGAAGAGTTTGATGCGGCCATCACCGGCAAAACGGTATTGGTTGATTTTGGTGCTACATGGTGCCCGCCCTGTAAAAAAATGGAACCTGTTTTAAAAAGCCTGCAAAACAATAACCCCAATAAATTTGAACTGGTAAAAGTTGATGGTGGCAAAGACCTTGACCTTTTAAAGAAATATGCTATAAGCGCCTTACCGGTGTTTATTGTTTTTAAAAATGGTAAACAAGTTTGGCGCAAAGATGGTGTTGCCACAGAAAAAGAAATGGCAACTGCCCTGCAGCCCTGATCAATCCTGCGATAATTCTTTTATAAAATCACTCACCAGGTAACTGATTAATTTACCGGTAGTATCATTTTTTTTACCATCCGCTAACTGTGTAGCCCCTTCACAAATATGCAGGTAAGCCGGCTTGGTATCCTGTGCAGTAAACGTAACGTATTGCCTTGCCTGTAAAACTGAAATTCCGGAAGGAAGCATTTCATTGCTCAATACCTGTTCAATACAATTCAGGTCAAGTTCTATTCCCGTAAAAGTATCTTCAGTAAAGCCCGTTGCATGAGCTACAGACTGCATGAAATTTTTTCTTTCATGAATAAATATTTCTTCGTACGTGATATAATCTATAAAAGGATTGTTGTGTATCTCCAGCAACACATTTTGCGAAATGGTATTTTCATGCACACCGATGATGCAGTATTTACCAAGGTATCCATCTTCTTCAGCATAATGAAACCCGTTGCCGTTGTGTCTTCCTTCTGTTGCACTAAAATCTGCATGTGCATCCAGGTTAATACAGTTGATCTGTGCCAGCGGAATGGCTTCTGCTTTGTACAAGCCTTTGGCCGTGCCCTTAATAATGGGATAGGTATTGTTATGACCGCCGCCAATAATAACCGGAATTTTTTTAAAAGCCGTGATCACTTTAATCATATTCTCCACCGCATCATCAATAGTATTTACCGCATGGCGGTAAGCTTCTATCAGTTCATCGGGGTTATCTGCATTGTTTTCTATCAGGTATTTAATATCGCCGAAATCAAAATGGCCCAGTAACAAAATATTTTCACCATTCAAAAAATCATTGCTTTGGTTATTTAAAAAACTGGATAAAAAAGGCAGCCACGCTGTATCTGCACCACCGCCGCCATAATTGGCTTTAACACCAATATCTTCCGGAATACCAAGCAGTACATACTTTGCCGGAGATTGCTTCAAAGCACCCATCCAGTTATCTGTTACCGGAAGATGTTTCACCCGCTCGCCTATCCTGGTTTCAAACCGCCTGATTTTAGTGAGTGACAAGATGTCTTCTTTGGAATAAAACTTAAAATGTTTCATCTGGGGAAGTTAACGAAATTTGTTTTGATATGGCGGCAACTGTTGCAATTTGCTTTCAGAGGCTTCGATAAATTATATCTCAAAGCCTTCAGATACCCGCCGGTAAAGTATTCCACACATTCTTAGCTGCGCCTCTGTTTAATATAAAAATGATGCTGATTTTATTAACTGTAAATGATTGATCAAATTAATTTCTTTGGCATAATCTGTGTTTATATTATTGCAAAAAATATTATGGATATTATTATTCAATCCTTAGGATTTAAAACAGGTGAAACTTTAGAACAATTTATTTCAGAAAAGATGAACAGCTTAAAAAGCGATCATATTGTCAGAGCCAATGTAACCCTGTTCCAGGGACCTCTATCCAACCCTGAAAATAATTATTGTGAAGTGAGGCTGGAAGTACCCGGTAATGATCTTTTTGTGAAAAAAAATAACCAGTATTTTGAAACGGCTGTGAGTGCATGTACAGATGTATTAGCCACAATGCTGAATAAAACCAAAGATGTTTCCACAGACAGACGTCAGACCGATACCATTGAAATTGAGAATAGCCTTTTAGCAGGAACACTAAATGATGAAGAAGAAGTTGACCTGGAAGACATTGTTAAATAAAAATTTCTATAAAAAAAGCCGCCGGTTAATTTACCTGGTGGTTTTTTTTATACCCTTATTAGCTAAAACAATGCTGTAATGCTTTAGCAACTCCATCATTGTTATTGGTGTCGGTTACATAATTAGCTGCCATTTTTATTTCGTGCGGAGCATTGCCCATAGCAACACCCATGCCTGCCAGTTCAATCATTCCTTTGTCGTTAAAATTATCTCCAATTGCAATGATTTCTTTTTTATCAATCCCATACCTGCTGATTAAAAATTCAATGGCCTTTGCTTTGGAAGCACCGGCGCTCATCACTTCCAGGTAAGTAGCCTGCGATTTAAAAATATTTAAATTTCCCTGGTGCAGTTCAATTAGTCTTTGTTCAATGTCATATATCAGGTGTTTTTCACCGGCAATTAATATTTTATTCGGACCGTTATTTTTAGTTTCCCAATATTGAAGTGTTTCTGCAAAGGGCTGTATTTTTATTTTAACCGCAGTAATTTTTTGTTCTTTTTTAATACGGTCAGTTTCCATTTCAGCAAACCATTCCATCTGGCTGTAATACATCGCGGATACATCATATCCTTTCAGTTCTTTGTTAACATTCGCCACATCGTTTAATGAAACCGCATCCTGGTAAATGATTTCATTTTTATGTACAATATAACCACCATTCAAACTTACCAGCGGCATATCATCTGTAAATACATTTTTAATGATGTGTATCATGCCATGTAATGGCCGGGCAGAAATAGGCACTACTAAAACGCCCTCTTGCTGCAGATGATGAATGGCCTGCTTATTGGCATCGCTCACAGAATGATCACTCTTTAACAAAGTTCCATCCATATCTATGAAAACCGCTTTGTACATTGTATTTTTTATTTATTTAAGAGCGCAAATATAATAAAAAAGCCCCCGCAAGCAGAGGCTCATTTTTGGGGAGGCTGTTTTATTACCAGTTCCTTCTGTCATGATCATAATGATCTCTGTCACGGTCATCATGATCTCTGTGACGATATTCATGATGGCGATATTTTTCAAATACCAAACGTATTTCTTCATCCCGTTGAACCTGTAATGATTCAATTCTACGTTGTTTTTTATGCCATCTCATAAAGAAATTATTTCTTACCGATTCAATCCTTTCATTGTATTCATGATTAATACGGGCAATCCGCATGTCTTTTTCCCTTTCACCAAAATCACGTCGGCCCCTGTCATCATTGCTGATGCCGCAGCCCGGATTACTGATTACAACATCACGGGAATTTCCATATACGTAATTATTTTGGCGATCATTATATTGTGCAAATGCTTCTAAAGTAAATAAAACAGCAGTAGCTAAAAGTGTAAATGTTTTTTTCATGATTGCAATTTTTTAATTGTGAATAATGCTTATAAGATGCAATTGGATAAAGAACGTTTACCAAGGAAGTGTTAAAGAAAAAAATATTTTCTAAAAGTGTGTAACCATTACTGTGAGTATGCATTTTTTGGTCCGGGCTATTGTTTTTCATGACGGCATCCTTGCGTCGACCTTGTACGACATACCATTTCGCAACCCTTTCGGATTGTTGCGGCGGCTGATACCAAAGGTTAGACAGTTGTTTCTTAGTCTGCGCAAATTTCAATACAGCAAATTGAAACAAATTTTTTAATTGAAGTAGCGGTCGGTACCGAAGGTCAGGCCGCAATTGTTTTCTATACAGTTTATAGCCCAAAAGCCTTTACAGGCGTATGTTTTGGAAGGCAAGACCTGCAATGAAAAGTTACAGTGTAAGTGGATCTTTAGAGTTTTATCAATGGCTTCCTGCCCTGGACAATAATTTTTTAAAAGGAATTGATCACAGCGGTCTGACCTTTGGTACCGACCGCTATAGCCCTATTTTTTCATTCACTATTTTTAAAATTGCTGCTTCCAGGGCAATTGTTTCCTGTTCAATTGCATTGCCTTTGGCAATGATATCTGCAACAAAACTTTTGCCATCATACCCCGCCGCATTGATGCGCACATTCATAAAAGCACCCATCACCGCACTGCGGGCACAAAGTGCACCAACACCTGCATCAGACACTGAATTGGGACTACCGGTTTCGGCCATTGCCTTTATTACCTGCAGACTTGCATGCGCCAGTTGCATTACTTTAAAAGGAATTTCAATGGCATACAGCGTGGCTTCCTGTATGGCTTTTGTACGCAGTACTTTCTCTGCTTCATTGGCTTTGGGCAAGCCAAAAGCATACATGATCTGGTTGAATGCTTTGGTATCCGCATCAACTAATTTCAGGAGTTCATTTTTATATTGCTGCCCCTTGTCTGCCCAATCGCTGAATTCCAACCAGCGGTCATCCCAGCCTTTTTTATGGGCTGATAAATTGGCGACCATGGTTGCTAATGAAATGCCCAACGCACCAACATAAGCAGCAATGGACCCTCCGCCAGGCGCAGGGCTTTCACTGGCGGTTTCATCAGCAAAATCAATGAGTGATAAATGTATCATTTTATTATCTGCTTTATTAGCCAGCAGGTATTCTATAATTCTTTCTTCTGGTTTAAAAGGTGCCAGTTCATCCAGTCCCATTGACTTAATCGCAATCTTTATTAATTCCTTTTCAGAAACCCCGGTGGAACGTTGTTGTTTTAATAAAAAATATTTGCCTGCATCCAGCATTGCTTTCAGCGGAATTAATCCAACCAGTTCGCTGCCTGTAACCCGTATGCCCCGTTCATTTGCCTTGTTACAAATTTCATCAAAGGCAATATGCACGGGGGTTATATTGATGTTAGTGAGGTTTATGGAAATCTGTGCTATACCATATTCTTCAATAAACCATCCAATGGCTTTTACAGCTTTTAAGCTACCGGGAATATTGACAGGTTTTCCATTTTCATCCAGCATAGGTTTACCGTTTACAAGCTTAGCACGGCCTGCTTCCCTTACATCAAATGCAATGGAATTGGCACGGCGTGTACTTGTAGTGTTTAGATTAACATTATACGCTACCAAAAAATCCCTGGCTCCAATTACGGTTGCGCCACGTTTGGCATCAAAAACGGCGGGGCCAAAATCCGGCTTCCATTCAGGATGTTCAATTTTTTTTACAAAAGCTTCATACTCACCTGCACGGATATGCGATAAATTGCTGCGCTGTTTATTGGGTTGTGCAGCTTCATATAAATACACCGGCAACTGCAATTCTTCTCCTACCCGTTTGGCTAATTGCTGTGCATATTGTACAGTTTCTTCCATGCTGATATTGGCAACCGGAATCAAGGGGCAAACATCTGTTGCGCCCATCCGTGGATGTTCGCCTTTATGCTTTGTCATATCAATAAACTCGCCCGCTTTTTTTATGGCCCTGAAAGCCGCTTCCACAACAGCTTCCGGTGTGCCAACCATTGTTACAACTGTGCGGTTGGTAGCCTTACCTGGATCAACATTTAATAATCGTACTCCTTGCACAGATTCAATTGCTGAGGTTATCTGGTTGATGACAGAAAGGTTATTACCTTCACTAAAATTGGGAACACATTCAATAAGTTGTTGCATGACTGACTAAATTTTTATTACACTGATTAATGCTAATTACACGAATGGATATTGATTAGATGAATTTATAAATGATGGTACAATTTCGGTCATTCAATTTTAAAATTTCATGAACTGGGCTTCTCATTTTAAACTAAAGGACAAATAATTTTTCAAGCTGGGAAAGTTATTACATCAGTAAATTTAGTGAAATAAGATCTTTACATTTCTCAAACGCCTTTTAACCTTAGTAGAAACGTACTACAACACAGGTCTGACCTTATTTCCTGGCAAAAAAACCTGTTATAATAAGGTAAAAAGGTCCAGGTAAATTATTGCTGAATTTCTACTTAGGTTAAAAGCCATAAAACGTAATTGAATAAGTTCACTAATAAGCAAATTTTCCTAAATAAATTCACCGCCAATCAGCACCTTATCTATTAAATTTGTGCCAAAGCTGTAAGGCAAATAAGCCAGTGATGGCATGGGTTTTGTAAAAATAAGATTAGCTTTTTTACCCACAGTAATACTGCCCGTTTCATTGCCGAGTTCCATGGCATAGGCACCGTTGATACTGGCTGCGTTGATAGCTTCTTCCGGCAACATTTTCATTTGAATACAACTCATTGCAACCACCAGGTTCATGTTGCCACTGGGTGATGAACCAGGGTTAAAATCACTGGCTAATGCAATGGCACAACCTGCATTCATCAAGGCCCGGGCATTGGGAAAACCCATTCTCAAAAAGAAGGCCGCAGTAGGTAGCAATGTACAAATCGTTTCATTTCCATTGCTGCTGCCTTCCTGACATAGTTGATTAATTTCTTCCCCTGTTAATGTTTCCAGGTGGTCGAGTGAAACGGCTTTTAATTTCAATCCCATTTCAATCCCACCGATACTGTTTAACTGGTTTACATGCAGCTTAGGTTTTAAGCCATAAGCCATACCAGCGTTGCAGATGTTTTCCATTTCCTGCGGTGAAAAAAAACCTGTTTCGCAAAACACGTCGATATAATCGGCTAATTTATCCCCAGCAATTACCGGCAGCATTTCGTTGATAATACTGTCAATATATCCCTGGTGATTTTCTTTGTATTGAATGGGGTAAGTATGTGCACCCAAAAAAGTTGACTTAATAAACAGATTTGATTTTTCTTTTAATTTTTTTATCACCCTCAGCATCTTCAATTCGCCTGCTATTGATAATCCATAGCCACTTTTTATTTCGATGGCACCGGTACCGAGCCTGCTTACTTCTTCCAGCCTTTTCCATGCCTGGTTAAATAATTCATCTTCACTGGCATCGTTTAATTTTTGTGCAGAGTTTAATATGCCACCGCCCTTTGCTGCAATTTCGGCATAACTCATTCCCTTTATTTTATCAATAAATTCATTTTCCCTGCTGGCTGAAAACACAAGGTGGGTGTGGCTATCGCACCATGCTGGCAATACAAAGCGGCCTTGCGCATCAATAATATGTTTGGGTAATTGTGGTACTTTAATTTCCAGTTCATACATCGCACCATACTCAGCAATGACGCCATCTTCAATCAACAGAAACGCGTTCTCAATGCATGGTAATTCAGCCAAGGCTATACCACGTAGTAAGTGACTATGCTCACGCACATTTACCAGTTGAGCAATGTTGATGATGATAGCAGTTGTTGACATACTTACAAAATATTACTGCAGGTAATTATAATTTTTCCAATATTTCTTTTGCAAAATGTTCCAGGGCCGGATCTCTTGCCCCCATCAAAAGTAATACACAATCATCGCTAAAATGAGGCCTTACGGTTTCCAGAAAATCATTTCTATCTTCTACAAAAAAAGCATTTTTACCCAAAGCTTTTAAATCTTTTATGAGGTCATTCGCAGAAATATCTTTTACCGCAGTGCCTCCTGCATAAAAAATTTCACTCATCCATATTTCATCCTGCGGCCGCAATGCCGCGGCTATTTCCTTTACAAAATCATTGCGTAAGAAACGGGTAGGCCCGTAACCATGTGGCTGAAACCAGGCAATTACTTTTTCAGCAACCGGCTGGCATGCTTCGATACTGCGGGCGCATTTTACCGGGTTATGCGCATAGTCATCTATCAGCCACACCCCATGCCGGTAGCCCAATACCTGGTGACGGCGATAGATACCTTCATAATTTTTTAATGCAGCGGCGCAGATTGAAAGTTCAACTCCTAACTGGCTGGCCACAGCGGTTGCGGCCAACGCATTTTCCATGTTCAATTTGCCTACCGTATTTAAACTAAAATCAGTTCCATTGATGTTGAATGAAATGGCGAGCCCGTTCTGAACAAAGGCTGTAGCTTTGTATCCTGCATCGTTATCCATGCCAATTGAAAAATCATTGGCCGCATTTACTGACAATTGTTTTGTCAATAAATTAGATTGGTTTACTACAAATAACTGTGGCGTATTTTTTTTAAAGATGCCGAAAATTTCCATCAGTTCATCAATCTCCTGGTGGTCTTTATCAACGTTTAGCAACAGCCCAACTTTAGGATGGTATTGTACAATGGAGCCATCGCTTTCATCGGCTTCAATTACCAGCCAATCGCCCTTACCTACTTTTGCATTGCCTATTTTACCTTCCTTAATAAGGCTGATAAGGCCAGCCCCGCTGATGATACCAGGTTGTAATCCACCTGCGGTTAAAATATCGTACAACATAGCGCTGGTAGTACTTTTACCTGATGTGCCTCCTACTGCAATCGTCTTTTTACTTTTGGCAATCAGCGCCAATACTTCGCTGCGTTTTAAAATAGGAATGTTTAGCAGTTTAGCCTTCTGCACTTCCGCCACCGTGTCTTCAATAGCCGTTGATACAACTACCAGGTCGGTATCTGCAGTCATTCCTTCGCCATTTTGTAAAAAACAATGTATCCCTTCGGCAGATAATTTTTCTTTGGTATCATTGGGTTCTCCTTCTTTAAAATACCGGTCGCTGCCACTAACATTTTTTTCAACACCGGCAAGGTATTGCGCAATGGCACTCATGCCCGTACCTGCAATACCAATAAAAAAAACGTTTTTAAAATCGTTGATATCACTGATCATCTGTACAATAATTTATTATGAGATGGTTTTGTTATGCCGCAAGGTGCGGTAGGCCAGCGCTAAACTGATGACCATAAAAATGCCTCCTAAAAAAAATGCCGCACCTGCAAAATGCACCGGCGCATTTGCTTTTGTAAAGTAAGAAAATAATCCAGTCATTAACACTGGGCCGATAATATTTGTAACACTCATTACGCTTGTTAGGCCGCCTTGCAATTCGCCCTGCTCGTTTGCCGGTACCTGTCCGCTGATGATGGATTGCAATGCAGGGCCACAAATACCACCGAGGCAATAGGGCACTAAAAATAAAAACATCATCCAGCTTTGTGTGGCTATGGAAAATAAAAACAAACCAAGGGCATATAAGGCCAGGCCCACATACACACTTTTTTTATTGCCCAGCCAGGGGTTAACAATCCTTATCAATCCACCCTGAACAGCCCCTACCAGTAAGCCAACGAGGCCAAGTGAAATACCAATTGTCCGGGGTGTCCAGTTAAATTGTTTTATCCCAAAAAACGACCAGGTACTTTGCACTGCATTTGCTGCCAGGTAAATCAGAAAAAAAGAAAGGATCAATCCACCAACAGCAGGATATTTTTGCAATTGTTTTAAACTGCCAATGGGATTGGCACGTTTCCATTGAAACTCCCTGCGGTTTTCAGCAGCCAGCGATTCGGGCAAAACAAAATATCCATACAGGCAGTTTATTAAGCTCAAACATGCGGCTACAATAAACGGAACCCTTACGCCGTACTCGCCCAGCAGACCGCCGATAACGGGGCCCAGTATAAATCCAAGCCCAAAAGCAGCGCCTACCATTCCAAAATTTTGTGCCCTGTTTTGCGGGGTACTGATATCAGCAATGTATGCAGTAGCAGTGGTAAAACTGGCACCAGCAAAACCTGCTATCAAACGGCCAATAAATAACCAGCCAATGGATGGTGCCATTGCAAGAAAAATATAATCTATGCCCAAACCTAGTAAGGACAATAGTAGCACAGGCCGCCTGCCATATTTATCACTGAGGTTGCCTAATAATGGAGCAAATAAAAACTGCATAATGGCATAGGCAAAAGCAAGGTAGCCGCTGTATTTTGATGCATCACTGATTGTACCGTGTATCAGTTGTTCTATCAGGCCTGGTACAACAGGTATAATGAGGCCAACACCCGTAACATCTATTAATAAGGTAATGAAGATAAAACTGATTGCTGCAGAACGGTTGGATGCCATGGTTATATGTAGTTATCAAACAAAGATAAGGTCCTGAGACATAACCGCAGAATGGTTAAAAATTAAACCACATTTACTCAAGATGTTTGGAAGCTTCATGATTTATTTTTTAAACATGAAATAAACGGCACCCAATAAAAATGCAAAGCTTACCAGGTACTTCCATTGCAGCGGTTCTTTAAGGTACACAACTGCAAAAACAGCAAACACTATCAGGGTAATCACTTCCTGTGTAATTTTTAGCTGAAACCCACTCATGCCGCTCAGGTAGCCGATCCTGTTGGCAGGTACCATCAGACTGTATTCAAAAAAAGCAATGCACCAGCTAAAAAGAATCGCCTTCCATAAGGTTAATCCTTTTTCTTTTAAAAGTCCATACCATGCAAACGTCATAAAAATATTTGAAGCTATTAATAAGCCAATTGTTTTAAAATTCATAAATGATAATGTTGAATGCCAAAAATAATAAAAACAAAACAGTAAAGAATGTTCAAGGCATTTATTAATCTTGCCAAAACTGGCATGGTTTTAGAAAAGTGTAAGGAAAATTTTTCAAAATTATTTTAACTTACTTGTTAACATATCCACATTTATTGGCAAATATATTTTCACAATCCTTATTTTTATAACTAAAACTAAATCAATATGGCATTTGAAAATTTCCCTCCATCTGAATCTGCGCCGTCAAATCCTCCGAGGGAACAAAAAAAAGACTGGCGTACGCTATTATCTATTCCATTAATTATTGCACTGTTGGGTACATGGGGCTATATTATATGGGATAAAAGCAAAACAAAAGATGAGATTCAAAAAAAAGATACCCAGTATTCGGCAGTAATTTCTGAAAAAGATACTCTGCAGAGTTTGCTGGAAGAAGCTACCATGCGTTATGATATTTTAAAAACCACCAACGCAAAAAATGACAGTACCATCACCGCAAAAGACAGGGATATTGCTGCTAAAAAAGCACAGATACAAGGCATCCTTTCCAAGCAACATGCTACCGCCGCAGAATTAAAACAGGCAAAAGACATGATCGCTTCTCTTAACACAGATATTGCAGACTACAAAGCCCAGGTGGAACTTTTAAAAGGTCAAAACGTAGTATTGACGCAGGAAAAGGAAGCTGTTACACAGGAAAGAAATAAAGTAAAACAGGATTATGATTCTGCAAAAACAGTCATAAAACAAAGGGAAGATGTTATAGATGTGGGTTCTACACTTCATGCGGCCAACTTTACAATACTTGGAATTGATGATAGAAAAAATGGAAAAGAAAAAGAAACTACCAAAGCAAAAAAAGTAGATAAAATCCGTATTTCGTTTGACCTGGATGAAAACAGGATTGCAACTTCAGGCACGAAAGACCTGTATATACTTGTAACAGCTCCTGATGGAAATCCTGTTGCAGTTGAAGCCCTGGGTTCGGGAATGTTTACCACCAGGGAAGGTGAACAAAAAAGCTACACGCAAAAAGTAAGCATAAATTATAACCAGGGTCAGAAGCAAAGGGTTAGTTTTGACTGGAAACAAAATTCACCATATACAACAGGCGATTACAAAATAGAAGTTTATCACAACGGATTTAAAATTGGTGAAGGTACACGCCATTTTAAAAAAGGCGGTTTATTCGGATAAATTTAAATCAACAATATTTTATAAAAAAGTCCCGGAAAACACTCGGACTTTTTTATTTTCATGCCTTGTCTGTTCAAAAAATTGCTTTTTAAAAGCGTCATCAAATTGCTAAAAAAACAGCGCCAGTTTTACTCTAGCAAAAAATGGTGTACCAGGGGTGAAATTAAGTTCTGTAATTGGGGTGGGGTCATCCGCTAAACGGGAGGTGATTGCAAATTGTGCTTCATTCCATTTAACATTCAGCATGTTTTCAATTGCA
>JAYUBR010000902.1:0-1225 GCA_043740775.1 Ferruginibacter sp.
TGTTGGCATCTCTCAATTGCAGGCTAGTATTAAATGCGGGAAGGATGATTGTTTCAGTAGCCTTATTTCCTTTTTGTAAAACGATGCCTTTAAAATACACAGTTTGTCCCGGGCGATAAATGGAACGGTTGGTGAATAAAAAGGTAATGGGCTTTATTGGTTGCGGCGTTTGTTCGTAACTGTTATAATAGGTATTGTATTCCTGATCCTGCAAAAAAAGTTCATCATTGCCTGCTTTAACCTGCAGCTTTATATTCCTGTACTCCTTCGATTTTTTTATGTAGAAAAAGCCATTTTTATCCGTGGTATAACTCTCTGCCCTGGTATCTTCATTCTGGCTGCTGGTGTAATTGTACTTTGTTTCCCAAACCTGCACTGATGCGTTGTTGTAAGGTTGTCCATTGTCACGGTTAAGTACATAATATTCCTGCTTGTTATTGTTGATATAACTGATGTTGCTTACATAGGTAAGCTGTTTGGCAATGATATTTTTTTGTAAAGAAAAATCTTTATCCAGGCTTGCCAGGATAAAATAGGTTCCATTGGACAATGCATCTATTTTAATTTCCGCCGTGTGGTTTTGATAATCCTGCAGGTCGGGCAATGTTACGTTCCATGTTTTAATAGGTTTCAGGGCTACGATATCTTTCCATAATTTATAATCGTTGCGGTTATCCATTTTCTTTATTGCTTCACTGTTTGTTTTAAGCACCCGAAAATAAATGGTGGCAGCATTTTTATAATTTACCAAAGTTCTGAATGGCACATCCGGAATATTTACCTTTTCAGTTTCAAGCGTTAAGGCGGGTTGCAAAATTTCTTTCAACAGATTTTGTGCGTTGATTCCTCCTTCGCTTTTTGGAAATTTTTTAGCAGCCAGTTCGCATAATTCTTTTGCTCTTTTTATTTCATATTGGTTTGTAGTTGCGGTAAACGGATCATACAATTGCCCTTTTTCAAAATAGATTTGAGCCCTTAAATACATCGCCTGTGCAGCCGCTTCATTGTCTGCATATTTAGTTTCTGTATTTTTCAAGGCCGCTTCATACAAGCTGCTCTTGTCTCCATTTACTGCATACTGATGTACAAAATTAAGTCGTATCAAATCCGCATCCAGTAAGGCATCAGGACTTTTATCTTTTAAATGAAACCGGATAATTTCCTGTAACAATTCAATAGCTTTAAAATGTAAAGCAGCAGTATCTTTTGTAGTAAAAGAAGTTGC
>JAYUBR010000903.1:0-4329 GCA_043740775.1 Ferruginibacter sp.
TTTTCATCCTTCAGGCTTTATAGAAAAATTTGAGAACAAAAAAGTAATTCTCATAAACGGGGATGAAGGCTGGAGATAGTTTTCATTTTTTTTATTTAACCAGTAGTTTATAAAAACGTTCAATTTCAGCCGTCTCAGTTACTGAAAGCATTTCATTGTTATCATACTTAGTTTTAAGAAACAACACCATTTTATGCCCGGGATATCTCGCCAGAATTTCGTCAATCTGCCGGGCCGGTTTTTCATTCTTTGTAAATACCGGCGCAGCAACCGGCAATGGAGATTTATAGCGGGTTGGTTTTTTAAGTATAACCGCTTCCAGCGTGGCTAATTTACCCAAAGGCATACTGTTAACTTTTAAAGCCTTGGCATGCAGACCCTGTAATTGCTTTTTACTAAGGCCGCCTCTTTCATGGTATTGAAATAACAAACTTTTTATAAAGTCAGATGCCGGATAAGCTGCCATTGTTAACTGCAAAATATCATTGATAACATCTACCTCAGGATTTTTTCTTGTCATAACATTTATTTGGTCAATGAAAGTAAGAAAAAAAGATAGTTTTATTTCAACGGTTTTAAAAGAAAGAAAAAAGTAAAAAAGCTACTTGTATTGCATAAAAAATGGAGTATCATTAAACAACGTTTAATGATACTCCATAAATTACTTAATCTCTTCTTTTCCTTATATTTTTTTAGGAGAATGCTTTGCGAGCTTTACCGCAAAGTAAACAAGGGAAGCTACAGAAAGAATGAGAGTGAAGTTCAACAGCATTGAAGCGTTGGTGACATAATTGGTCATGGGGTAACGATTTAGGGTTTCAGATTTATAATTAACTGCTAAAAGAAAAAAATATTGTGTAACAGATCAGAATTTTTTATATTTTTTTAATTGTCTTATTAACTAATGCACAGTTACATATAAAAATATATTACTTTTACCGCACACGGTTTATTCAGGAAATTATTACCATAAAAGATAAGCCGCATAAGTTTTGTACATTTACAAAAAAAAATAACCTGATGAAAATTTTTGTTGCAGGACTCCCATACGATCTGGATGATGATGAACTAGTAGAAATATTTGAAAAGTTTGGTACTATTATCTCTGCCAAAGTTGCCATGGACAAAGAAACCGGCAAAAGTAAGGGCTTTGGTTTTATAGAAATGCAAAACGATGCAGAAGCATTGGATGCAATTGAAAGTCTGAATGATATTTCGTTGGGTAAAAAACCATTGGTGGTTAAAAAAGCTGAAGAAGGTAATTCGAGGCCTCCTGGTGGCGGATCAAATTCAAGGCCCGGTGGTGGCGGTAATGCTCCCCGTGGTAATAATAGCGGTGGGTTTAACCGGGATCGAAGATTTTAATATTATTTACCGGAGATTTTTTTGAAAATATGTTGCTTTACAATTTCAGTCTACCTGTATTGTAAAGCATTTTTGTTTAAGGTTCAAGAGTTTATTATATAACAATTCTTATAACCTCATCTGCCGATGGCACATTTATCCCTTTTAAAATACTTCCGCTATTATGTTGAACCTTTCAAAATGCACTTTGCCAAATATTTCATTTGTAGTTTGGTCTTATAAGTTTTAATATTTACAGGCTCTTTTATTGATGAAGCATTGTAAAATAATATTTTTTAAATAAATTTTAAGCGGCACTGAAATATTTTTTTATCACTTGCTGTATCATTTCTTTTGTAAGGGGTTTATTTTCGAAACCAGCTACTTCCGGAATATTTTCTGCCCTGTATTTATCATCCGGATTAAGCGATGTGGTAAGCATAATGATTACTGGTTTGGCGGAGCCTTCATTTTTTAATTTTTTAAATTCACTTAAAAATTCCCATCCATTCATGCGGGGCATATTGATGTCGAGAAAAACCACATCCGGCAAAATAAAATTGTCGTGTTCAGCGGTTTCTACAGATGCTTTTTGCAGGTAATTTAATGCTTTACGGCCACTGTCAGCTATTTCCAGATGGCGGGTACAACCGGCTTCCTCAATAACCGTTCTGCTGATAAAATTTGTAGGTTCATCATCGTCAATTACCAGGATACAGCCCAACATGTTTTCAATCATTACATACTTTTTTCATGAACAGTGAATAAAAATATACTACCCTCTCCAGGTGAAGATTCCATCCATATCTTACCATGGTGCAACTCAATAATTTTTTTACAATGAGACAATCCAATGCCAGATCCTTCATATTGAGAACGGATATGCAGCCGCTGAAAAATATCAAATATTCTTTCACTGTACTGTTTTTATATACCGATGCCATTATCAGTTATAGCAAATTGCCAAAAGCCTTTCTTTTTTTCAACAGTAATCTTTATCCGCGGCGGCACATCCTTTTTGCGAAATTTTATAGCATTGATCAAAAGGTTTTGAAAAAGTAATTTAATTTCTGTAGGATAACCGTTAATCACTGGCAAGTCACCATATTCAAAGGTCGCTTTTGCTTCGATAACTGCAACCATTATATCTGATAAAACAATTCGCACTATCGCATTACAGTCAACATTTTCAAAAGCTCCTTTAGTTCCAATTCTTGAAAAATCAAGCAAATCCTTAATCAGCACTCTCATGCGGACTGAGGCATCAGCAATAAAATTAAGATATTTATCTACCTTATCATCCAATTTGCCAGCATATTGTTTTTGAAGCAAATCAACAAAGCCTGTAGTGGTCTCAGCGGTTCCTGTAAATCGTGCGATGCTACATAAGCAAATTGTTCCAGTTCTTTATTCTTAATTTGCAGCGCTATATTGGCTTTACTGGCTTCTTCCCTGGCTTCTTCCGATTCTATTTTGGATTGTTCAGCTTCCAGGCGGGCTGTGCTCATCTTCATTTAATCGAACCAACTGAATGGTTTGTTCATTTACTTTTTGCTGAAGCAATAGTTTTTGTTTTTCTATTGCATTCATTCTTATTTTGTAATATCCAAAAAAAGTTCCAGCAATTAACAGCAGCAGTGCCAGCCTAAACCACCAGGTGTGCCAATATGGTGGCCTGATTATTATTGTTAGTGAAGTAGCCGCCTCATTCCAGATGCCATGATTGTTGCTACCCCTTACTTTAAATGTATAAGTGCCCGGATCAGGATTGGTATAAGTTGCTGACCTTTTATTACCGGCGTAGTTCCAATCATTATCAAATTCTTACAGCTTATATGCATACTGGTTTTGCTCGGGATTGGTAAAATTAAGTGCTGCAAATTCTATTGTAAATACAGATTGTTTATATGATAATGTTATTTCTTTTACTTCATTAATAGATTGTTTTAAAGGAGAATTGCCACCGATACCAACTGATTTATTGAATACCTGGAAACCGGTGATAAATACTGGCGGTATAAAATTATTATCTTTTATGCTATCCGGGTAAAAGGTATTAAAGCCATTTACACCACCAAAATACATTTCGCCGTCTGCAGCCTGGCATGAAGCCTTAATTTTAAATGTATTGCTTTGAAGTCCATCACTGATCGTGTAATTTTTAAAGGTTTTGGTTACAGGATTAAAATTGGAGAGGCCGTTATTGGTACTGATCCATAAGTTGCCATGATGATCCTGTTGTATGGCCCAAACGGTATTGTTTGGCAGGCCTTCTTTTTCAGTATAAGAGGTTAACTTATTTTTTACCAGGTCAAAATAATTTAATCCGCCGGAAGTACCCAGCCATAGATTTGCCATTGTATCTTCTACAATGCAATTTACCATGTTATCAGACAGGGTGTTTTTATTTTTAGCATCATACTGATGGTGCGTAAATTCATTTTTATCCCGGTCAAAAAGGTCAAGCCCTTTATCGCCGCCCACCCATAACTGCCCAGCCCTTGTTTCGTAGATTGAGTAGACGCTGCTGCTGGCAATACTTTTGGCATTTTTTGGGTCAGGCAAAAGAGTCTTAAACGCTTTTGTTTTGGTATCAAATAAAAATATCCCGCCATAGCCGTCATTGCTTAACCAAAGGTTATTTTTCCTGTCTTTATAAGCAATGAAAACACTTAATGAGGTAAGCCTGTTTGTATTGATATCCTGCGTTGCATAATGTGTAAAGCTATTTTCTTTCTCATCAAAAAAATCTATTCCCCCACGGTGAAAACCAAGTACCAAAATTCCAGGCAAATAAGGACAAACTGTTAGTACATAATTGTTGTAATTGCCATTGCCTCCGCTGCTGTTTTTACGGAAGTTTGTAAAATATCGGGTAACAGTATTAAAATGGTTTAAACCGCCGCCATCTGTTCCTATCCAGATATTATTGTTCGCATCATTGCTAATGGAAAGTACCAGGTTATTACTCAAACTATTGCTGTT
>JAYUBR010000904.1:0-1222 GCA_043740775.1 Ferruginibacter sp.
ATAAAGCCTTTGTATTTTGCACATACTAAAAATGGGCTCGCTTTTGCATCCGAAGTAAGGGCGTTTAAAAACATAGCTTACCTGCAAACACCCAATCCTCACTGGCCGGTGTATTTAATGGCATACGGACATTTACCCGAACCCATTACTACTTTAAAAGATGTACAGCCACTGAAAAAAGGATGGTATTTAAAATATACCATTGCAAGTGGCGAAATTCAGCAAGATGCTTTTAACCGGTATAGTTATATTGAGCAGATAGATAACCGGGAGGAAGCTATTTTGCTGATACAACAAACGTTGGCAAAAGCATTAAAAAGCCACTTGTTATCAGATGCACCGATTGGTGTATTTTTAAGCGGAGGTTTAGACTCAAGTATTGTGGCACTGCTGGCAAACGAAACTCAGGCTGATTTAAAAACGATCTCTCTTTATTTTGATGACCGTAACTATTCTGAAAAAAAATACCAGGATATTGTGCAACAGAAATTGCAAGGCAACCAGTACCAGCAACTACTTACCGAAGAAAAATTTCATGCGGGTTTACCTGGTATCATCAAGGCAATGGATCTGCCAAGTTGTGATGGCATCAACACCTGGTTCATTAGCAAATACGCAAAAGAACAGGGTTTAAAAGCAGTGTTGTCGGGTATTGGGGGCGATGAGATGTATGGCGGTTATCCTTCTTTTACCCGGATACAACCGGCATTGGCAGCACAACAACAACTGTCCAACGCCTTATTAAGAGCAGGCAGGTACACCGGTGTAAAAGCCCTGCGCCGCCTTTGTTACCTCAGCATACCGGGTTCGGTGGGCATGTATCTTTTTTTAAGGGGTCAGTTTATACCCAATGAGATTGCTCAGTATTTGAATGCAGGTGAAAAAGAAGTGTGGGATATTTTAGAAATGCAGCCACAATTGCCGGCCATAGCCAATTTAACCGCTAAAAACCAGGCAAGCTGGTTAGAATCTAATCTATATATGCAGAACCAGTTGTTAAGAGATGTTGATGTAATGAGTATGGCTAACGGGTTGGAAATAAGGGTTCCATTTTTAGAAGCTGCATTTTTAAAACTTTCCCTAAAAATATGCAGTAATATTAAATATGCCGGGGCATTTAAAAAACAATTATTGATAGATAGTTTTATAAATAAATTACCGGAGCAGGTATGGAACCGGCCTAAAATGGGATTTGCGTTCCCTTTTAAAGACTGGTTAATGA
>JAYUBR010000905.1:0-4321 GCA_043740775.1 Ferruginibacter sp.
CAGCTTACAGCAGCCGTTGATACGTACAAAAGCCACCTCATCAATGAAATTGCCGCAGCTAACCTTCTTGGTTTCTGGAAAATGAATGGTAATCCTGCAGACTCATCCGGCAAAGCCAACGACGGTGTTGTAACTGCCGGTCATGCATTTTACGGAGCAGGAATGCCTGCACTTACTGCCGATCGTTTTGGCCGTGCTGGTATGGCATATCATTTTGATAAAGGTGGAAATATAGAAGTACCCTACAAAATATCACTTAACCCACAGCAAATGTCATTGAGCGTTTGGTCTAAGTGGTCATCTACCGGTAGAACTATCAATAAGGATACGTATACAATGATAGCGATGAACCGTTGGAACGGGTATAAATTTCAACTACAGGGAGATCATATTCCTTTTTACACCGTAAAGGTTTTGAAGGCGGTTGGTGATACCACTATTTATGATCGTGATCCTGGTAGCCTCTTTACCATAGCTGAAAATACATGGGTACATCTTGTAGTTACATATAAAAACGGTTTTATGAGTTTTTATATAAATGGAGATTTGGTTAAAACATGGGATGCAGCATCAACTCGACCGGTTCCTGGAAATGGTCTTACACTTACTAATCCAATTAATTTTGTAATTGGTCAAGACTTGCCTACAAGTAAATATCTAACCGTTGATGGAGACTACCAGGTTGCCTGGGGAGGATTCTGGACGGGTGATTTGGATGATGTGATGTTTTATAATGTTGCTTTGGAAGGGCCACAGGTACATTCCATTTTTCTTAATCAAAATTCACTTTAATTATCCAAGGGAATTGTATTAAAAAGCCCTCTCAGTAATTAAAAACTGTGAGGGCTTTTTAATTCTTTTTTATAAGCATGCAACGCATTTCTCTCTTAACTTTTCTGATGAATTTTCGTAAGCAATATGGTTGTTTTTTATTGTTGATCTTTATAACAGCATCATGCAGTAATGGTGTAATTAAAAATAAAGAATTATTATTCTGGTGTTCCAATAACGACCGGGAAATAAAACTATGCACTGCAATAAAAAACAAATGGAACCTTGATAATATTACCGTGCCGGTACACATGCAGCCAATCCCAGAGGGGCAATCCAGTGAAGAAGTGATCCTGGCGGCGGTTGTAGGCAAATCTGCTCCCGATATCTATGCCAACATGTGGCAGGGCAATGTAGAGATGTATGCACATGCGGGTGTGCTGATTCCGTTGGATACTTTACAAGGATTCATGGACTTTATCAAAGAACGTTGCGACAGCAATACCATTAAAGAAATCACTTCTTCTGACGGGCATATTTACCAGGTACCCTGGAAAGTAAACCCGATCATGACCATCTACAACAAAAATATTTTTGCAGAAAATAATATTCATGAGCTGCCAAAAACTTATTCGGCTTATATAAAAGCAGCAGATGATTTTAAAAATAATAACCTGCATAGCACCATACAAAAACGCTTTGGGTATACAGCTGTAAAAGCAATCTGGTACGAGCGCTTATTTAATTTTTATCCTTTGTATCTGGCAGCATCTGATGGTGCGCCACTTATTAAAAATAATAAAGCTGCTTTCAATAATAAATATGCGGTAGCCGTTTTTCAGTTTCTGCAAAGCCTCTACACCAACGATTATTTTTCAAGAGAAAATACGGCTGCTTCAAGCGATCCTTTTGTGACAGAGACCATCGTTACAAAGTGGACCGGCCCATGGGAAATTTCTTACCTCAACCATATTCCCTCAAGAAATTTTGACTTTGATTATTTTTTACCGATCGTGCCGGATGATCATACAGGGCCTGTATACACGTATGCAGATCCAAAAAATATTGTAATGTTTAATACCTGCTCCAATCCACAGGCTGCATGGGGTTTTATAAAAACATTAGTGAATAAAAACGGCGATTTGCAATTGCTGGAAACAACAGGCCAGTTGCCACGCAGGCAAAACCTGGATGCAGATATTTTTTATGCGGACTATTTTAAACGTAACCCGATGATGGTGCCTTTTGCAAAAGAAATTCCCTTTGTAAAAGGAGTGGACAATTGTGAAGTGATAGTAGAAGTGCTGGATATTATTTCGCAGGAATATGAAGCCTGTGTTATTTATGGAAAGAAAACTCCGGAGAAAGCAGTAGCAGATGCCGCCGCCGCGGTGAATGTATTATTAGGAAAAGAAAATAAATAGTCGTGAAATATATGTTGCAGGATGAATTAAGAATAGGAATAATTGGTGCAGGAAACTTTGCATCTTTTGCTGCCAATGTATTTATAAAAATAAAGAATGTAAAAATTATTGGGGTAACGGATGTGAATGAACAGGCAGGAAAAAAGCTGGCAGAAAAATTTAATGCAATCTGGTATCCGCTATACCACCAGCTTTTAGCCGATAAAGGGATTAACCTTGTTTACATTGCAACGCCACCTTTCCTGCATTACGAAATGTCTGAAAAAGCATTGCTTGCAGGAAAGCATGTGATTTGTCAAAAACCGGCTGCATTAAAAACGAGTGAGGCAGCAACATTACAGGCACTGGCAAAAAACCGAAAACTATTGTATGTGGTTAACCTGATGCAGCGGTACAATCCATTATATAATGTGGTAAAAAAAATAGTGGAGCAAAAAATATTGGGAAAATTTTTGCATGGCTTTTTTGAAAATTACGCAAGCGATGAAAACCTGGATGAAGCACATTGGTTTTGGGATAAAACAAAAAGCGGTGGCATATTCATTGAGCATGGCGTGCACTTTTTTGATTTATTTTCAGGCTGGCTGGGTAATGGAAAAGTGGTTAATGCAATTCAGCAGCAACGTAAAAATATTGGGGCAACAATTTACGACCGGGTGCAGGCTACGGTACTGTATGATGAAGGCACGGTAAATTTTTATCATGGATTTGATCAGCCGAAAATATTAGACAGGCAGGAGATGAGGTTGCAATTTGAAAGGGGAGAGGTAACGCTGTACGAATGGGTGCCGGTTAAAATGAAATTGCATGGACTGGTTACAAACGAACAGTTGAAAGCGCTGCAGGATTTGATTGGGCCATGTTCAATAGTAAAACATAGTCCCAATCAACAAGGTAAAAAAGTGAAAGGAAGATTTGAGGAAATAGTTTTTGATGAACATGTAACCATTGAATGCGGAAACAGTTCGGAGAAGCAAAACCGCTACCAGCAGATATTGACAGACATGTTGCAAGATCAATGGAACCGGATCAGCAACAATAATCACATAAGAGTAATAGATGATAGCAATGCAGTAGCATCATTGCGAATGGCTGAAGATGCAGAGGAAATGGCTCAAAAATTTTAATCGCTGAAAATGATTGTAACTATAAAAATGACTGATAAAAAAGTAAAGCGTTCACAAAAGAAAAAGTGGTTGCCTTACCTGCTGGTATCGCCCTATCTTATTTTTGTAACGGTATTTGTTGTGTTTCCGGTTTTATTTTGTCTTTTTCTCACCTTCAATAAATGGAACATTATCTCGCCCATGAAATTCATTGGCATTGATAATTATACCAGGCTTTTTCATGACCGGCTTTTTTGGAAAGCCATTGGCAATACCATGAAATTTTTATTGCTGCATATTCTATTGCAATTGTTAGTGTCCCTGTTCCTTGCTTATTTATTAAATCAAAAACTGCGGGCCGCTGCTTTTTTCAGGGCTTCATTTTTTATGCCGGTAATAGTTTCCGGTGTAGTGGTTACCATTTTATGGCAACAATTATTGGGGTTCGATTCTGGCTTGATCAACCGGCTGTTAATGAGCATGGGTATTAAAAAAACTGGCTGGCTGGTTGATCCGGATGTCGCTATTTATTCTATTTCCATAATGGCCACCTGGAAAAATGTAGGCTTGTATGTGATACTTTTTTTGGTAGGATTACAAACAGTTCCCACACAGTATTATGAAGCCGCAAAGATGGAAGGCGCTACCCGCTGGCAGCAGTTCTATCATATTACTTTGCCCATGATCAATCCCACCATTTTCATGGTAGTGATATTATCTACTATTGGCGGATTTTCTCTTTTTATTGAACCCTATATCATGACAGGTGGCGGCCCTTTAAATACAACCCTTTCAGCAGTGCTGTACATTTATAAGCAGGCATTTCAATATTACAATATGGGTTACTCTGCCACGCTGGGTTTTTTTTATGCGGTAATGATAATGACTGTAGTGATATTGCAGAAAAAATTTATTGAAAAAGAAGTGTAGACAAATATGAAAATGTGACAATTTGAAAATGAGAAAATGTGGGGAAGCAGCAATTTGAAAATGAGATAATTTGAAATTTGAAAATGTAAT
>JAYUBR010000906.1:0-4315 GCA_043740775.1 Ferruginibacter sp.
AGGGCCCCTTATGGCTCCCGAAGTTTTAATACCATTTATCAGTACACGTTGCAATGTGTTGAATGGTTTTTTAAACAGGGTTGTCCACTGGTAATATTAGCCTGTAACACTGCTTCAGCAAAAGCCTTGCGAAGTATACAGCAATTAAACCTGCCAAAAATTGATCCTTCAAAAAGAGTATTAGGTGTAATCAGGCCCACATCAGAAATCATCGGTAAATACACACACAGTAATAAGGTAGGGGTTTTAGGAACTACGGGAACTGTTCAATCCTTATCTTACCTGATTGAGATCGAAAAGTTTTTCCCGGGCATCCAGGTGTATCAGCAAGCATGCCCAATGTGGGTGCCCTTGGTAGAAAATAATGAATACATTTCAGAAGGGGCCGATTATTTTATTAAAAAATACCTGAATCAGTTACTTTCCCAATCAAATGAAATTGATACTGTATTGCTGGCATGTACGCATTACCCTTTACTCCTTGATAAAATAAAAGCATATTTACCAGCGGGCATCTCCATTGTATCCCAGGGCGAAATTGTTGCTAAAAGTTTAGTGAGTTATCTTCAACGCCATCCTGAAATTGAAAAAAATTGTACCAGGAATAGCCGTTCTGTTTTTTTTACCACAGATTCTGCTGAAGATTTTGATCAGAAAGCAACTATTTTTTATGGACACCCCATCAATGCTGAATACTTAGCACTTTAATGATAAAAAAAATTAAAATCAAACAGCTCAAATCACAATTTTCCCTTACCTTCGCCGTCCTTTCACAAGCAGCAGGGATGGTGCCCTGATGAATGTAGATTAACATGTTTTAGTAACTAATTTTTGTAAAGGAAAAAACTCAATACAATGCCAGGTAAAAAAAGAACATACCAACCACATGTACGCAGAAGAAAACATGTTCACGGATTTCGTCAGCGCATGCAAACTGCCAATGGCCGCAAGGTATTGGCAAGCCGCCGCAAAAAAGGTCGTACAAAATTGACCGTTTCTGATGAACGCTTCGGAAAAAAATAAACCATTCCGTTCCTGAATAAGGACCTGAAGTATTAAAATATAAGCTTTCCTTTGGAAGGCTTTTTTTATTTTTGTTACAATTGCAAAATAAAATACGATACACGCTTGATAAACAAGAGCGCCTTAAAAGTCGCAAACTAATTGACCAGTTATTTAAAGAAGGGAAATTTTTTTCTGTTTTCCCAATAAGAGTGGTTTGGCAATACCGGCAAAATACGACCGGTATTTTACAGGCGGGGTTTACCGTAAGCACAAAACATTTTAAAAAAGCCGTACATCGTAACCGCATTAAACGGCTAATGAAAGAAGCTTACCGCTTGCAAAAAAATGATCTGCAAAATGATGTTGAGGAAGGCAATAAACAATTGGTTATTTTTTTGATGTATGTTGGCAAAGAAATACCCGGCTATGTACTGATCACAGAAAAAATAAACAGTATTTTAAAGCGGCTTCAAAAAATTGTGCATGAAGAAAATACAGCAAATAATTAGCACCCCTTTTATACTGCTGATACGGTTGTACCAGTTAATAATATCCCCCTGGTTTGGCAGCAGGTGCAGGTTTACGCCTACCTGCTCGCAATATGGCATCGAAGCCTTTAAAAAATATGGTCCACTTAAAGGGTTATGGCTTACCGCCAAAAGAATTGTACGTTGCCATCCATGGGGTGGTCATGGGCATGACCCAGTACCATAAAAAACCATTTTGTAGAAAACATTTATTTTATTGTTTTATACAAAATGGTAAAAAAGATAACCCTGCCTTTCAACTGAAGAGCGTTATTGTATATTATACGGTTATATAATTTTCACTCTTTTTCCCTGCATTTTCCCTTTCATTAAAATTGCCATCTTCGAGTCCGGAAGAAGTTAAAATAAAATCATGAAGATCTTTATTTAATCTTTCTTTAGCCGTATAAAATAAACCATGTGGTTCGCCTTCATACACAATAAAAGAAGCTCCACTAATAAGCCTTGCACTTTCTTCGCCGGTAGGTTTAACAGGCACTGTTTTATCTCTGTCGCCATGAATGACCAATGTAGGTACATTAATTTTTACAACATCCTTCCTGAAATCGGTAGAAGAAAACGATTGGGCACATTGAAGGGTCGCGACAGGTGAAGCTTGCATAGTCTTGGTTAAACTGTTGGTCAAAAAAGCATCACTAACAGGATGATTGACCAATGATACGCAAAAAAAATCTTTATTAAAAGTTTCCATAAATGCCGGCCTGTCTTCCATCATCCCCTTGGCCATTTTATCGAATTCTTCCTGCGGCACACCTTCGGGATTATCAGAGGTTTTAAGCATGTAAGGCACAACAGTACTCACTAACACAACTTTTGAAACCCTTGCACCTCCATACAATGAAAAATATTTTGCAATCTCACCACCGCCCATAGAAAATCCAACAAGAGCTACATCACTTAAATCCAGTTCATCCAATAATGATTTTAAGTCCCCGGCAAGTGTGTTGTAATCATAGCCATCAAAGGGCCAGTCGGATTTGCCAAAGCCTCTTCTGTCGTAGGTAATACATCGCATACCCTGCTGCGTTAATTGTGTCACCTGGTATTCCCACATGGCACCGCTTAATGGCCAGCCATGAATAAATACCACCGGTTTTCCTTTTCCATAATCTTCATAATAAATATTAACGGGGTCCATATTATTTTGGACTGATTTTATAAATGGCATAATAATAAAATTTAAGTGAAACAATATTGTTCACAGATTTATACCAACAATGCTGCCAGTTAAAAACTCACTTTAAATTTATCTTAAAATAAAAATATTGTAGAAGTATTTTCTCTTTAGGTGATTCAGTTACCCACATAAAAAAGGCTGCAATAAAACTATTGCAGCCGATTTAAAAACTATGTCGGATTACTTTGAAGCCGCATCAAAACGCTCCGCTACTTTTTTCCAGTTAACTACATTCCAGAATGCAGCTAAATAATCAGGACGTTTATTTTGATATTTTAAATAGTAGGCATGTTCCCATACATCTACACCCAGTACTGGCTGGCCTTTTACTTCTGCTACATCCATTAAAGGGTTATCCTGGTTAGGGGTAGAAGATATCTCCAATTTGCCATCTTTAACAACGAGCCAAGCCCAGCCACTTCCAAAACGGCCAACGCCTGCTGCTGCAAATTTTTCTTTAAATGTATCGAAAGAACCAAACGCTGCGGTGATGGCATCAGCCACTGCAGCGGAAGGTGTTCCGCCTGCGCCAGGTGCCATACTTTCCCAAAAGAAACTGTGGTTCCAATGTCCACCGCCATTGTTGCGTACCGGTGCAGGAAGCGTTCCTGCCACAGCTACCAGTTCTTCAATAGTTTTGCCTTCATTCGGCGTGCCTGCAAGGGCTTTGTTAAGATTATCAACATAAGCCTGATGATGTTTACCATGATGTATTTGCATGGTTAAAGTGTCAATATGTGGCTCCAATGCATCATGTGCATACGGTAATGCCGGTAGTGTAAATGCCATAGTGTGTTTATTTTATTGATTGATTTAAAATGTGAATACTTATAAAGTGTAAAGTATAACCTGTTATTTTTTACAAATTTAAAGTGCTTGTACGGAGATGACAAATACAATGCCGTTTCATTTTTTAAGAAAACTTTATGAAATATTGACATGCCAGGCGATATGATAAGTGTTAGTTTTAATTCCCCATAAATTAAATTCTATGTTTAAACCTTGTTTACTTATTGGCTGCTGCCTTTTAACCATTGGTGCTTTTGCGCAGCCTGTTCTATCCGGTGATAGTACACAAAAAACAATCATCCAAAATAATGTTGCTAAAAAAAAAGCGGCAGAAGGGCTACAGGCATCTTTAAAGATTTATCCTAACCCTGCAAAAAATAAAATATCTCTGCAGGTAGCAGGTTTTGAACCTGGCATTGCACAGGTAAAAATTACAGACTCTAAAGGAAAATTATGGCGGCAGGATAACCGCCTGCTAACAAATGGCCAGGAAGAAATTGCTATGTTTTTATTACTGACCCCTGGTATTTATTTTATTTCAGTTACCGAAAAAATTAAAGTAGTAAAGAAAAAGCTGGTTATTCTTTAAGCGTTCCTGTATTGCAAACGCTATCGTATGCTTTAGCGCTATCGCCTTTCTTTAAAAAAATCTTTCATCAATTGTGCGCATTCCTTTTGCAAAATGCCCCCGGTTATAACTGTTTTAGGATGAAATGGTGAAGTATTTTGTGCCACTCTTTTGTAACCATTTTTTTCATCTTCAGCACCATACACCACCCGGCCAATCTTGCTCCAG
>JAYUBR010000907.1:0-1219 GCA_043740775.1 Ferruginibacter sp.
CATTCAATACCCCCAGCAGCCAGTTACCGGCTAACTGGTAAAAATGTTTTTTTAAAGATGGCTTGTAATCCAGCACCAGCAATTGCTGCAGGCTGCTGAGCGATTTCACTTTTTCCTGGATGGGATTTCTGGAAAGTTCCTTTTCAATGCGGCTGAGTATGTTCAAACAATCAGGATGGCCTGCATCCAGCAAATGCTTTAAAGTATCGCCAAAAGGAAGCCATATTTTTTCAAGTTGTTTTAAAAGGTTTTTACCTTTTACAGAAAGCGAAATATGTTTAGAACGTTTATCTGTTGGGTGCTCCCTTATTTTAACGTAGCTTTTTGCCTGTAGTTGCCGCACTACATTTTTTACAGTGATATGAGAAAAACCGATTTCACCGGCAAGTTCTACCACTGTTTTTGGAAGCTCATCTGAAGCCAGTAAATAATACACCGAAAACCAGCTTGCTTTAAAATCAATCCTGTAATCTTTATAAATTTTATCACCATCAATGTGCAGCTTTTCGCTGATACGCCTGAACCTTGTAGCGCCGGCAAGGTATCCCAGTTTTGAAATTTTATCGGTCATAATATTTTTTATTTATAAATGCACTCTAACAAAAGTATAAAAGTGCTTTTATATATACAAGAATGAGGAAGATTGACGGGGGCTGTAAAAAATATTACAGCAATATCCTGTTTAACAAAACAGAGGAAAGCAAAGTAATTTCACCACCGTGGCAGGTATGCCCACCAGCCATTTCTTAAGTTACATTGTATTCCGAAAATCGTTTTCAGACAGCTTCTCAGGGTTGATTTATAAAAAAGGTATCCCCCGCCGTGTACATACTAAATTGAACACTTTTCATTTTAATTAATCCTTCGGGAGTTATTTGTAAACCCTGTGGCTTTTGTATCAGCACTACCTGGCTTTCGCCTGTAACAGTTATTTTATTTCCCTGCACTATGATGGCGGTTGCTTCATCAATGCCAATACAGGCATACCTGGGGAAGCTTGTAATGGCCGACATTAGCCGGTTGTATCAGCTACATACAATAAAATGCTGAAAAATTACAACATTGTTAAGCTGTCCCAGCCTCCGGGCAATATCAATATTTTTTGGTGATTTTTTTTAAACGTAGCGTTATAACTGGTATCCGTCAATTCTTTTCCGGTAATCATTTTTTCGCTCATTACCGCAGCTCCGGCGCTTGTTCCGGCAATGGTGCTGCCATT
>JAYUBR010000908.1:0-4312 GCA_043740775.1 Ferruginibacter sp.
GCGGCAAATTGATTATTGCCGATGGCTACCACCGCATTTGCGCCAGCTATTACCTGAGCGAAGACCTTGAAGTGCCATGCAGGCTGGTTTAGGAAGTGCCAAGATGATTGCTATCTCGCCGGCTTATACCGTTGATTAAATTCCGGAGTTGCTTTTACTTTAATAATTTAAAAGAAGTATTTGGCCCATCACGGAACAGAAAACTTTAGAACAGAAATTCAACAGACAATTATAAATATTAATTTAAAACAAAACCGGGATTAACATCAACCACATAATTATTTCAGGTAAAAAAAGAAATCATGAAAGAGTTTATGTTGTACATCCGTAACGCAGGCGATGCAAAAGCGGCATTATCAGAAGATCTACATTTTGCATTTGTAAAAAAATGTGAAGTGTAGATTGGCAAACTAAAAGCTGACGGACGATTAATTGCGGCTCAGCCAATTGTTCGTGAAGGCTTTATTATTGCAAAAAATGGAGACCATTGGAATAGTAGAGCAGTTGATCCAGATAAAGAGGTTCGGGTAGGATACTATCATATTCTTGCAAACGATATAGATGAAGCACTTGCAATGGCAAAAGAAAATCCTGAATTTGAATATGTGCCTTCTGCAAGCATTGAAGTGCTGCCTGTAAAGATGAAAGAAGATAAAACAAATTTTATTTATCCAGCTAACAAAGTATAATGGCTGTCTTTTAAAAAAACTCCAGCCCCCAGATTAAAAAGCAATTACAATAAAGATAATGTGATTATAATATTCCCCATATTAAAACGGGATACTATATTTATTTGCATGGAATGATATGGGTATGTAAACCGTGCGCAATTCATTTCTATTCTGTAACTTAGTGCCAGACTCACTCTTCGGCTTTGCAAAGGTGCCGGAAAAGCAGCGGTTGAAAATGATTATTTTCTTTTTGCGGGAAGTGGCACGTTAATAGGTATTTTATCCCGGATAAGCTTAATTACTCACACAAAAACATTCAAATGAAAAGATTAATTTTTATTATGTTAGGTACTGCTTTAACAACTGGTGCCATGGCACAAACCGCTGAAAAAAAGGCTGAGATGGATAAGAAAAAAACAGAGCAGGAACTAAAAAAAACCATCGTAGATAAGAAAGAAGAAAAGAAAGAAGCAGGCAATAACCTGAAACATTTAAAGGTAGGCGCAGCAATTGAAGACCGCAAAGATGTAAGATCCCTTCGTAAAAAAGAACACCGTCAGGCCCGCCACCTTAAAAATGCGCATGGTGTAAAAAACCCCATTCATAAGGAGGAGAAAAAAATAAGAGAAGAGAAAAAAGATTAAGCAGTCAGCCATCCAGTTGAGCTTTGAAGGCTGTTTAAATTAATAAAGGTATTTTTTATTGTTTCGGCATTTAGCTTTCATTAAATCTATTGAACAATACAGATACAAACCGGGCCAGTCTATTTGAGACATGGCCCGGTTTTATTGTGCGCCGTGCATGGGGTATTTCTATAAGGTGCATGCTCTGAACGAGCCGCGTTGGAAGGAATTGTTAACCAAAGAGAAGGCTTTCATTTCCAGCCTTTCCATTAACTGAATTTAATGCCCTTAAAAATTAAAGTAAGTTATACCAGAAGTCTTCTACATCGGGTTTTAGCCATAACTGTTTTACAATTAAGGCTTATAGCGGCAAAAACTACCAAATAATATTTGAAAATCTTTGTCCTACTATCTTTCAAAACATTTCCCCATCATTTTCTTGCTTGCATTTCAAAAAAATGTATATCTTTCTTATACATTTTAAAATCAACGCACATTATGAAAAAGTTTAAAAAAATATTCAGCAGGCTCATCATTATCATCCTGTTAATTATTGTTGCAATCGTAAGCTATATAAAAGTTGCTTTGCCAAATGTAGGTGCAGCTCCCGAAATGAAAATTGAGCAAACGCCTGAACGGGTTGCAAGAGGCGAATACCTTGCCAACCATGTAACCATTTGTATTGACTGCCATTCAAAACGGGACTGGACAAGGTTTTCAGGCCCTCCGATGGATGGAACCAAAGGAGAAGGCGGAGAATTATTTGACCAAAAATTTGGCTTTCCTGGTGCCTTTTATTCCAGGAACATTACTCCTGAAGGTATCAGCCGGTATACGGATGGAGAACTTTTCAGGGTGATTACTACCGGTGTAAACAAAGAAGGGAAAGCAATGTTCCCGGTAATGCCCTATCATTATTATGGGCGAATGGATGAAGAAGACATTAAAAGTATTATCGCTTATATCCGCACATTAAGCCCTATAAAAAATGAAGTGCCATCTTCATCCCCGGATTTTCCTATGAGCATTCTCATCAATACGATTCCTGAAAAAGCCTCCTTCACTAAAATGCCAGCGAAAACGGATGTGGTGAATTATGGAAAATACATGATTAATGCTGCAGCATGTATGCAATGCCACACAAAATTTGAGAAAGGCAAATTAGTTGCAGGAACAGAATTTGGTGGTGGCAGAGAATTCCCTTTTCCCGATGGGAGTGTTGTACGTTCAGGCAATATTACTCCCGATGCAACAACCGGTATTGGCAAATGGACTGAAGATATCTTTTTAAATCTGTTTCATGCCCGTTCTGATTCAGCAACATTGAGCACGAAATTGCAACCGGGAGAATTTAATTCCATCATGCCCTGGACCATGTACGGAAGGATGCATGACGAAGACCTTAAAGCTATTTACGCCTATTTAAAAACAGTAACCCCTATCAATAATGCTGTAGTAAAATTTACAGCAGCCACGGGCAAAAAATAGAAAGCTACCAAGGGAATTTGACAGTCGATTTTTATACTATCTTCAAACACGGTTACTGTAAAGTTCCAGTGCCGGTAAGGTTTCGTTGGGATAGCTTCGTAAAAAAAAGTTATTGGCCCGGCTGATTGCGGTTGCGACATTAAAAATCCTGTCATCACATAAGTGGCCAATATGCAATCAGAAACATACATATAGTTTACGAATGACAGGATGTTAATTAAATAATTACACTTTATGAAACAGTTTTAACTCCCTCAAAGCCAAAATTAAATACATCGTTTTTTGATCTTTCTTTTTCGGCCATCATGATATATCCCAAAGAAGGAAGCAATAATTTATAAGTGTCTTTTATATTTGATTCCTTTTTACTGTTATTATTGAAATCGTTGTGATATCCTCTTATTGCCTCTGCACGCCCGTTGCTATCAACATTCATTTTGCCGAGGTTAATATTGGAAAACTGGGTAGTAAAAGACCGGATAGTCTCAATTTCATCTTCTTTAAAAACAGCCGGATTTTCCAACCAATAAATAAAATTGATTATGGAATTAATGTTTCGAATGGCATTTATTTCAGCTTCTGAAATATACACAAATACAAAAGAAGGAAACAAAGGCTCAAAAGAAATTCTTGCCTTATTCCGCTCAATTTTTACAATACGGTTAAGGGGATAAAAATTTTCAATTTTCTTTTTTGTTAATTGAGCAGCTACTTTTTTATCACGCTGGGGTTTAGTGCATACCAGGTACCATTTTTTGTTCATCTGTTATTTTTTTTGAATTAAATAAATCAGATTTAAAATAGGAGGAAATGTAAGGCTTTATAAATGGGATACTCAATTGCAGAAACAGGACGACCTGTTCGTTGTAGAAGACAAAGTAAAGCAAAAAATAAATACGAAAGAATTTTTTTTCTAAAAATTCGTCGAAAAAATTTGATAGAGGATCGTATTTCTACGGTAAAATAGCGAAAAACGCCGTCAAAAAAAATTAAAATAAATCGTAAATCTCCGCAAAAAACTACTTAAAAATGATTTTCTTAGAGCTTTTTGAACAATTAAAAACCCTTAAAAAGGAAAGTGCGGTTTATTTTGTGGATGCATTCCACGGACAGGTTTGTAAATAATACGATGCTCACATGCGGCATTTCCGAAATCGTAATTGTTTGTGATGACTAATCCCTAACGATCGGCTGATTAATGGCCGTTTGGCCGCAATTTATTTAAAATCATGTCTTTCCAGCGTCTTGAAACATCAATTGCCGATTGATCACTCATCACCAAATGTCCTCCCTCCTTATCTATTTTTTAACCTCATTTAGATTAACTACATATGAATTGTGCACTCTTATGAAGAATAAATTTTCAAGCATTTCCTCAATTTCTTTTAGTGTACGGGAGGCTACTATCTTTTGCCCGTTTTTTAAAAAAAGTAAGATATAAATACTTTCGGAAGCGCAACTGATCAACGATTCAACATGCAGAGGCGTTGACAAGCATTTTGGCGATTATTGTCATTTTGCCGATATACC
>JAYUBR010000909.1:0-1218 GCA_043740775.1 Ferruginibacter sp.
AGCATACAATACCATATCAACAATAGAATATGATGCATTGGGGCAATTAAAAAAGAAATTAATCGGCAGCAAAAAAGACCCTGCAACAAATAATTATTACAGCCCAAGGCAGCCATTACAGGAACTGGAATATGATTATAATATCCGGGGCTGGATGTTGGGCATGAACCGGAGTTACCTGTCAACAGAAGGGCAAACCACCGATGGAAAATATTTTGGCTTTGAACTGGGCTACGATAAACCAACAAATAAATCGGGCAGAAACTTTTTAAACACTGTACAATACAATGGCAATATAACCGGTATGGTATGGAAGAGTGATGGAGATGATATAAGAAGAAAATATGAATTTGGGTATGATGCAGCCAACAGGTTTATGAATGGGGATTTTGAACAACAAAATGCTGATGATCATTTGTGGAATAATACACAGGTAAATTATAATATGAAAATGGGCGATGGCATAAGCACCACAAGTGCATACGATGCCAATGGCAATATCCTGCAGATGCAGCAATGGGGATTAAAAATAAATGCCAGTACGCAGATAGATAATCTTACTTACAATTATACAACTAACAGCAACAAGCTGCTTAATGTAATAGATGCCAGTAATGATAATACAACCAGACTTGGCGACTTTAGGGCATCAGCCTTGTATCAAACAACGGTACCAACCAAAAATAATACTACAGTAGATTATACCTATGATGCCAATGGCAACCTGGTTAAAGATTTAAATAAAGACATAATAAATATGAGCGGCGCAGATGGTATCCAGTATAATTACCTGAACCTGCCCTCTGTAATTACGGTAAAAAAAGATGCAACAAATAACAAAGGAACCATCACTTATACTTACGATGCCGCAGGTAATAAATTACAAAAACAAACAGTTGATAATGGCACAACCGGAAAAATAATTACCACCACTACGAGTTATATTAATGGCTTTGTGTACGAAAGTAAAACCATGGTACCAATGGATGCAGCCAGCCCTGATTATACAGATGTACTACAGTTTATACCACACGAAGAAGGCAGGATAAGGTTTAAACCTGTGGCAGGTGCGGTGCCTGCATCATTTGCTTACGATTACATGCTGAAAGACCATTTAGGTAATGTGCGAATGGTGCTTACAGAAGAAGCGCAGCAAGATAAATATCCGGTAGCCAGTATGGAAGATGCAAAGCTTTCTATAGAACAACAATATTATAC
>JAYUBR010000910.1:0-1217 GCA_043740775.1 Ferruginibacter sp.
TGTCAAATCAAAAAGAAAGAAAGCAGGCTGGAGCAATGAGTACCTCACCGCTATTCTAACAAATAATGCTCAATAAGTTTTAATGCGTTTGCCCTGTCACGAAAAGCCCCCTGTTAGGAAAAAGCTTAACGGGGGCTTGCGGTTATTGTTTGTTGACCAACACAGGCGCAGGATGTGGAACCCATCAGGCGCCGGGATCCGGCCCCTGACGCTGCAGAAATCCAAAAGTGCTGCCTGAGAATCGCCTGTACCAAATTTATCTCCGGTAGGTATCCGAATGCTTTCCTGTAAACCGTTAGTTTTTGCACAGTCTTGCCCTGTGTCTATTTGTTACTAATCCTTCTACATCAAAACTACCCGGAATTAAAATAGTACACTGACCCAACAAGAGTAACTGCCCGGCACAGGAAACCATTCTGCCTGCCACGCCTCCTGCGCCATTGTAAGTAAATAAGCCTAAATTTATCTTTCGCATAAAATATGAATTTAAAAGAAGAAATCTCATTCTGGGTAAAAATGTACACTAAAGATTTATTTAGCTATACTATTACTAAAGTGCATCAAAAAGAAATAGCAGAAGATTTAGTGCAGGATACTTTTCCTTCCGCTTGGCAATCCTATAAAACTTATCAGGGCAAAAGCAATGTGAAAACGTGGTTGTTTTCAATTCTCAAATATAAAATTGCCGATTATTATCGTTTAAAATATAAACAGAATATTGACCTTGGCTCTGATTTCATTGACGCCTTTTTTGATGAAGATCATCGCTGGAAACCGGAATACAGACCAACGAACTGGGGCAATGAAAAAGAGCTGCTCGACGATCCTGAATTTTCACAAGCGTTACATAATTGCTTTGAAAAACTTCCTCAAAAATGGTCGTCCGCAGTGCAATTAAAATTTTTGGAAGAACATGACAGTAAAACCATTTGCTCAAAACTGGAAATCACCACTTCCAACTTCTGGCAGATCGTTCACAGGGCAAAACTTCAATTACGAAATTGTTTGGAGCTTAAATGGTTTAAAAAATAAAGAAAAAATAGTTTGTCAGGAATTGGCTGACAATGCGACTAATCATCAAACAAAACCATTGTTATGAAAAGTAAAATTGCACAATCTGTTATTGCAGGACTGGTAGCCACTGCGGTAATGACAGGCTTTATATTCTTAGCTCCTATGATGGGCTTACCAAAAATGAACCCGGCAGAAATGCTATC
>JAYUBR010000911.1:0-4305 GCA_043740775.1 Ferruginibacter sp.
GGTTGTGCAAAGTTGGTAATCTCTTTTCTTTTTACCAATTCAAAAAAACATTCAGCGGTTGCGGTTGCATCAACCATAGCATTGTGCTGACTTAACAGCGGTTGCTTAAAAAGCAATTCGTACAAATTGCCGAGCCGTAAAAATTTACTGTTGGGATTTTGCTGCAGGTGCCTGGAGGCTTTCATTATGCAGAAAGTTGATAACTTTTCCATTGGGTTTTCGAGCTGCTCCCTGAAATAATCAGCACCAACAATACGATAATCCAATTCCATAAAATGTCCTACAATGGTGGGTTGGTATTGCAAGAGGTCTTTCGACAAAAGGACTAATAATTCCCGTCGGGGCATACCCATTTGTTGTAAAAAATTTTTTGTAAGGCCGTGAACTTTTTGTGCAGAAGGTGAGATTTCAAAATCGTTGTTGCTGATGTAGTGATTTTCTTCTTTGATCTTTTCGCCGGCCTTGTTGTAAATGAGCCAGCTAACCTGTACCGCATGCGGCCAGTTATCTTCTGCACTATATGGAAGATGCCATTTTTTGGGCAGACCAGATGCTTCCGTATCAATAAATAAAAGGTAATCGTTCAAAGGCATCAATCAGTTTTTGCAAAAATATTCATTCAGAAACATATTCTTAATGGATTGAAAGTTGCCATGGCATTTAATTAATAGAAGAAAAAATACTTTGCTTATTGAAGCAACTGCTCCATGGCCTTGTGCACTTTATTGAAATTAAATTTTTGTATTACTACTTCCATCATGTGCTGAATTTGAGCATTGCATAAATTACCAATTGAGCCTTCGTGTGTATGGGCCGTTATCGGTGTATAATTAAAGTTACCTGCCTCAATATCAAGCCCTACTTTTTTATACGCATCCCTGAAAGGAGTGCCTTGTAACACCAGCTTATTTACTTCCTCCACACTAAACAGGTATTTGTATTTTTCATCTTTTAGCAAATCTTTTTTTACCTCTATGTTGCTTAACATTAAACCTGCCATTTGCAAACAATTCTGCAGGTTTTCAAATGCGGGTATGATATGCTCTTTTAGTAGTTGAAAATCTCTTTGATAGCCTGATGGCAAGTTTGTGGTCATCAGCAAAATCTCGTTGGGCAATGCCTGTATGCGGTTACAATGCGAACGAATTAATTCAAACACATCCGGGTTTTTTTTGTGCGGCATGATGCTGCTGCCGGTCGTCAATTCATCCGGAAAACTGATGAATGCAAAATTTTGATTCAGGTATAAACAGGCGTCCATACTGAGTTTGGAGAGCGACGCCGCAATATTTGCCAGTGCCGATGCTACTATGCGTTCTGTTTTACCTCTGCCCATTTGAGCATACACAACATTATAATTCAAATCTTCAAAACCCAACAGCTTTGTGGTCATGGTACGGTTGATAGGAAAAGAAGAACCATACCCTGCGGCAGAACCCAACGGGTTTTTATTTACGATTTTATAAGCGGCTTCAAGGGTTACCAGGTCATCTATCAGGCTTTCTGCATAAGCCCCAAACCATAAGCCGAAAGACGAAGGCATAGCCAGTTGCAGATGCGTATAGCCAGGCAACAGATCATCCTTGTATTTTTCACTCTGCAAAATAAGGAGGTCAAAAAATTCTTTTGTACTGTGTACCAGTTTTTCAATTTCGCTGCGCAGAAATAATTTAAGGTCAACTAATACCTGATCGTTGCGGCTTCTGGCGCTGTGTATTTTTTTACCAATATCACCCAACTTTTGAGTAAGCATCAATTCAACCTGGCTATGAATATCTTCTACGCCTTCATCCAATACAAAATTGCCTTTGGATATTTGATGGTAAATTTCTTTCAAAGCAATTTCTAAAACAATCAACTCATCTTTACTCAACAAGCCTACAGACTCCAGCATTTTTGTATGTGCCAGTGAACCCAGTACATCAAAGGGCGCCAAATAAATATCAAGGTCGCGATCGTTGCCTACCGTAAATTTCTCTACGCCCCCATCCCCTGAAGGGGAGTTATTTGCATCTTTTTGCCAGAGTTTCAATTAGTTTACTTTTTGTTGCATTATTCAAAATATTGATTGTAAAGAAAGCAAAGAATATGAAGGGTGGAATCTTTAACCTTCATACCAATTCTACTTTCTTCGATATATAATTTGTAGTAATTTTTAGCAGATGTGCTATGGATATTTTTTACCTCGGTAGGTGTATCAACAATCTTCAATTGTTGATAAGCAACCCTGAATTTTTGTTGGAAAGAAGATGGGCATTTTTGCAGCTGATTTATAAAAAAATCTTCAACCAATATTACCATTTCATTCTTTTTTCAAATTCATCAGATGATACAAATTTTCCCTTTTTAATTTCCTTCATTTTCAAGATATCTATATAATCTTCGACTTCCTTATTTTTTATGATAGATAGTAGTTTTAACACCTCTGTTGTTGTCCAGTTACCCTTTTGCTTTTTAACAGAAAAATTAGCCGGCTTCAATCCAATTTTTTGTGATAAGTAATCATTCCTGAACCCACTTATATCAATCAGTTGCCCCATATTGTTTACCAACATCTGATAGTTCAACACGATTCTTTCTATCATGGAAAATAAATTTTAAATTAAAATAATTGATTTAAAATTTAAAATTACTAAATTAAAATCACTTTATAAAATCTGTTCAATCAGTTTAATATAAGTGCCAATACCATTTTGAATTTCTTCCAAATAAATAAATTCATCTGCAGTGTGGCTGCGTGCACTATCGCCCGGGCCCATCTTTAGAGTTGGAAAAGGCATCAACGCTTTATCAGATGTTGTTGGTGAACCATAGTATCCTTTACCCAACTGAATGCCCGCCAACACCAATGGATGATCCAGCGCAATAGACGTAGACTTCATCCTGGTAGTACGCGGTTTAAACTGACTCTTTAAATTCTGTTTCAAGGCTTCCAGAATTTCTTCAAAAGTGTACAATTCATTTACCCTTACATCAATTACAAATTTGCATTGTGCCGGTACTACATTGTGCTGTTTGTTATCGGTATCAATAACGGTAACCGTTAGCCGCGATTCGCCCAGCAGGCTACTTACCTTTTCAAACTTATAATTTCTTATCCAGTTAATATCGTCCGCTGCTTTGTACAAGGCATTCTCCCCTTCGTTACGGGCCGCATGACCGGCACGGCCAATGGCGAGGCAATCAATTACCATCAGTCCTCTTTCGGCAACCGCCATTTCCAGTTTGGTTGGTTCCCCCACAATACCAAAATCAATATTGCCTAAAAAAGGCAATACCAGTTCAATACCATTTACGCCACTGATCTCTTCTTCTGCACTGGCAGCAAACACCACATTATGGCTGGTATCAGCCTGACCATAAAAATGTAAAAATGTAGCCATTAAAGATACCAGGCAACCGCCGGCATCATTGCTGCCCAATCCAAATAATTTACCCTCTTTTTCAACCGGCGTAAACGGATCCATAGTATAGCCCTTGTTCGGCAATACGGTATCGTGGTGTGAGTTTAATAAAATGGAGGGTTTATTTACATCGTAATATTTATTCTTTGCATAAATATTGTTGCCCACCCTGGCGAAAGGCACTTCATGCCTTTTAAAAAAAGCACAGATAATCTCAGCCGTATCATTTTCTTCCTTTGAAAAAGATGGTGTAGCAATCAATTGTTTTAGCAATCCCACCGCTTCGCTGTATAGTTCGGTTGTTGTCATCATTTTATTAAAGTTCCTTTAGTATTGGTTGTAACATTTTGTAACAGGTCATTTGCATCGCCAATCAGCACTTCTTTTACACCACTGTTGATGGCAGCAAAGGCGTTATCAATTTTAGGCAATATGCCATCGAATAATTTTTTATCTCCCAGTAACTGCTGGTACTTTTCCCGGGTGATTAAAGTAATAACTGAATCATCATCTGCAATATTTTCCAGCACGCCTTTCTTCTCAAAACAATAAATCAGTCTTACATCATAACTTGCGGACAAAGCAACTGCCAATGAAGAAGCAACAGTATCGGCATTGGTGTTCAGCATTTGTCCGTTGCCATCATGCGTTAAGGGAGCTACTATAATGGTGAAATTATTGGCCAGTAAAATTTCCAGATTTCTCACCGCCATTTTCTCTTTTATTACATCCCCAACAAAGCCATAATCAATATCCTTTACCGGCCTTTTGATTGCAGGAATAATGTTGGCATCTGCACCCGTCAATCCAATGGCATTGCATTGCAGCGATTGCAGTTTTGCGACAATTTTTTTATTCACCAGTCCGCCATACACCATCGTTACAAGGTCGATGGTTGCTT
>JAYUBR010000912.1:0-1214 GCA_043740775.1 Ferruginibacter sp.
AGCATTTTAAACACGGCTAAATTTTTCAGCAATATAAAATTGTGTTGTATGGTTTTTGCAAAACCAAAACCCGGGTCGATGATGATATCCTTTATGCCAGCCCTGTTACAGTCAGCTATCTTTTGTATAAAAAAATCAAGTACTTCTTTTACCACATCTTCATAGGTTGCATTTTGTTGCATGGTTTCCGGTGTGCCTTTCATGTGCATGTAGATGTACGGCACCTGCAAAGTTGCCACAGTTGACAACATAGCGTTATCCATATTACCAGCACTCACATCATTTACAATGGATACGCCTGCCTTAACTGCTGCTGAAGCTACTTTGCAATGATAAGTATCAATTGATAAAATTATATCCGGATATTTCTCACTAAGAATTTGTATCACTGGTAACACCCTTGCCATTTCTTCTTCAGCAGATAGTCGTTCACTGCCGGGCCTGGTACTTTGTCCGCCAATATCCAGTATATCTACTCCTTCGTTTACCATTTTATCAGCCAGAGCAATGATGGCATCCAAACCTTTTTGCGGATATTGGTCATAAAAAGAATCCGGCGTAGCGTTTACAATGCCCATCACCAGTGGTTTCTCAATCAGTAATAATTTTCCTTTACAGTTAAGTGTGTACATCAGGCAGAAACAAGTATTTTTGACAATTAACAAAAGTAGATACATTCCGCAAACAATGAACACCAACGAACAGTATGATACCGCAATAAAAAGTTGTGAAGAAATTTTTTTAAAGAAAACAAAAGACTACGGCACTTCCTGGCGGGTTTACCGAACCATTTCTGTAGTAGATCAGATTTATTTAAAAGCCAAACGCATCCGTACTATACAGGAAAAAGGCGAACAAAAAATTGGCGACGATATCCTAAGCGAATTCAAAGGCATCTTAAACTATGCCATCATTGGTTTGATACAATTAGATAAACAAAAAGATGAAACAGAAGATTTGCCTGTGGAAGAAGTGGCTTTTTTATACGAACAAAAAGTTGGTATCGCAAAGAAATTAATGCTGGATAAAAATCATGATTACGGCGAAGCCTGGCGGGAAATGAGCCAGGAAAGTTTTGCGGACATGATACTGGCAAAGCTTTTAAGAATCAAACAGATTTTGTTGAATAAGGGTGAAACCATCATGAGTGAAGGGATTGATGCTAATTATTACGACATAATGAACTATGCCGTTTTTGGCTTGATATTAATAAC
>JAYUBR010000913.1:0-1214 GCA_043740775.1 Ferruginibacter sp.
TATTGGAATATTTTTCATCAGGTCTTTATTGCCATTTTTTGTAATCCAGAAATTGTTCTCAATCCGCACGCCCATTTGTTCTTCTTCAATGTAAATACCGGGTTCAATGGTAAAGACCATGCCGGCTTTTATAGGTTCCGTACGGGTGCCCAGGTCATGTACATCAATGCCCAGATGATGAGAAATGCCATGGTATAAATATTTTTTATAGGCTTTGTTATCGGGGTCTTCATTTTTTATATCAGCCTTTTTTAAAAGGCCGATTTTTTGAAACAGCAGCGTTGCCTGCTCTCCCACTTTTTCAGTATAATCCACAATGGTGATACCCGGCTTTAAAATACCTGCACAATATTGATGTAATTGTAAACAGGCGTTATAAACTACTTTTTGCCTTTTGGTGAACTTGCCGCTTACGGGTACGGTCCTGGTTAAATCTGCACAATAATTTCCGTAGCCTGCACCAAAATCCATCAGTATCATTTCACCTTCTTTACACTCCTGGTTATTTTCTACATAATGCAACGTTCTTGCCCTGTCGCCACTGGCTATGATTGATCCATATGCCTCACCGGTTGCTCTTTGCGATAAAAAAGAATGAACGATCTCAGCTTCTATTTCATATTCCATTACGCCGGGCTTAATAAACTTTAGCAGACGCCTGAAGGCAACATCGGTAATGTCGATGGCCTTTTGTATAACTTCTACTTCCAATGCTGTTTTAACAGCCCTCAGTTCTTTTAATATAACTGCACTGCGTTTGTAGTGGTGCAAAGGGTAACGTGCCCTCATTATTTCTGCATAGCGGTAATCTCTAACCGGTACCAGGTTGGCTTTACGGTCATTCTCATTGGTGTTTAAATAAATGGTAGTGGCGAGATGAATCCAGGGTTGTAACAAGCCATCCAATACATCTAACCAAACTATCGTAGTGATGCCGGAGATTTCTGTTGCTTCTTTCACTCTTAACCTGTGCCCATCCCATTTTTCTTTTAATTCATTTGGCCTTACCAACACCAACACTTCCCTATATTTAGGATCGGGATTACCGGGGAATAATACCAGCATGGTATCTTCCTGTTCAATGCCTGTAAGCCACACCAGGTCTGCATTCTGTTTAAAGCGGTGTATTGCGTCACCATTATAAGGCAACTCATCATTGCTGTTAAAAATCACAATGGCATTTTTATCCATTCTTTCTACAAAACGCTTTCTGT
>JAYUBR010000914.1:0-1213 GCA_043740775.1 Ferruginibacter sp.
ATGTCTCCAATCATACGACTCATCAGGTCGCCCTTTTTTTGCTCTGTAAAAAAACTGACTGGTAATTGTAAAATTTTAGTGTATAACCTTAAACGAAAATCGGTCATAATCCTGCTGCGCATGGGTGTAGAAATATAAATAGACAGGTAAACAAAAAAATTCTTCAATAGCACAGAGGCCACCATCACAGTGCAGATAACAGCAAGTGCATACAGGGGGTTGTGATTTTTTATCAATAACTCAAAAAAATTCCCAAACCGGCCAAGCGATTTTGTTTGTACTGCCGGCACGCTGCTATCAGCCTTAAAAATAATATTTAAGAAAGGAGCCAGCGCATTGATGGACAACAACGAAAACGCAGTGGATAAGATTGAATAAAAAAGATATAAGGCAAGTTTGTTTTTGGGAACGTGTATGTACTTAAATATCCTGAAAAAATTCATTGTGCAATACTGTTAGATTTAAAAAAAAGTAAGTGCAAATGTACATTGAATAAAGAATAAGGGGATAAATTTAGCGGGTGTGATATTGCAGTAAACTATTTTATGATAACAGATGCTCATATGCTGAACAAAAATAGCTTCGGATTGTCTTCTCCGTTTCTCCCCCTTAGGAGAGGTAAAGGGGGGCTTTGTTTCTTTATAATTTCTCAAGCATATCCACCACGCCTTCATTTTTTAGAATAAGGTAACCCAGCCGGTCGTTGCTGATACCTTCATTTAACTGGTAACTAAAAAGTAACTGATCGTTTTTTACAGCAGTTTCAAAATAATTGAAATTTATATTGGGATATTTTTTTAATCCTTCACCAATTTCGTACAGGTGAGTGCTTAAAATAAAAAGGGAATTGGTAATTTTTAATAAGCCCTCAATTACGGTGGAAGAACATTTCATAGCATCTTCAACATTGGTGCCTTTAAACAATTCATCAATCAGTATCAGCCATTTTCTTCCGTCAGAAATTTTTGTAATGGTCGATTTAACGCGTTGCACTTCGTTGTAAAAATAACTCTCCCCCTTGCCTAAATTATCAGCTACGTTGATATTGCTTAATAAGCCATCAAATAAACTGAGCTGCATGTATTGGGCAGGTACCCCCATGCCAATATGAGCCAAAAAAACTGCTGTACCTACCGATTTAATGAAAGTGCTTTTGCCCGCCATATTGGCTCCTGTTAAAAATAGAAAGTTACAGGCCGGGTGCAGTTTCATA
>JAYUBR010000915.1:0-4295 GCA_043740775.1 Ferruginibacter sp.
ACCTGGCAGATGGAATATTCGACCAGCGCAACGGTATCTCCAATTAAACTTGAATTGCAGATTGGCACCTCCCAAAGAAATATTTTATACCCTGCACACATAAAGCTGGAATGCGATAGTTTTTTTGCTGAATACGATTTATTACTGGCTAAAAAGAACAGCCGGGAATTGGGTATTAGTAAAAACAAATTTCCCAGGTTTCAAAAACCATTCGGGTTAAAAGAGGGATCGTTGTTTTTAACCGGCAGTTTTGATCTTAGCAAAGATTTAAAAGGTGTGCCGGTTTTAGATTTTCTTCGCATTGATTCAAAACAACCCGCCGGTATACCCACAATAGAAGTGATGAATGATAGCGCAAGGTTAACAGCAAAACTTAAAAACTTTTTGAAAGAGGAAGACATCAGTTTAAAGAAAATAACCAGTATTCCGTGGCATAGTGAAAACTCGGATTGTATTTTGGAACCTTCTTTATCACCCGCTTATTTTGGTTTAAGAGATACTATTTATTTACCCACCAGGGATGGCGTCATTAATTTTTCAGGTGTCAAAAAACGCAAAAACGACCGGGTATCCGTAACATTAAACGGCCAGGTAGTTTTGGATAAAATTGACATTGAAAAAAAGAACCAGGAATCGGATATATTGCTTAGCCCCGGACTAAACATTCTTACCTTTTTTGCGGATAATTTTGGAAATGATTTGCCCAATACAAGCTGGATGAATCTTGAGTTTGGCAATAAAAAATTTGCGCTTGATTTTGCAAACAGAAAAGACAGCGCCGCTACCTTTATTGTTGTTAAACTGGTTTGCGATCCGGATAAATCCAAAGAAAGATACTTTGCAGAAAATACAAAACCAGGTGAAGAAAAATTATTAAAAAAAGATGAAAAGCTGGTGGGCAGTATTATATCAGGTACAAAAACCCTCACCCTTGCAATTTGGGATGAAGTGATTGATGACGGGGATAGTATTTCAATAAAAATTAATAACGAATGGCTTGTAAGGGGTTGTCCGGTAAAAAAAACGCCCAGGTTTATAACGATAACATTAAAGCCTGGAACCAACACCATTGTTTTTTTGGCCGATAATCTCGGATCCATTCCACCCAATACTTCGGTGCTGGAAATTATTGATGGCAAGCGAAGAAAATCCTACGAAATGGAAAGCAATCCAGGGGAAAAAAATCTCATCAAAATTTTTTACGAAACCGGTCCGGCTTTAAAATGACACAACTATTAGCACTTGCCTGAAATAGTATACGCTTATTCTTATAAAATACAATGACCGGCATAATACCGGCCATTGCTATAAAAAAATTATTACCTAATCAATAAATTATTTCCAGGTGTAATCAAAATATTGCGGTATTCAATGGTGCCATGGTCGCCCTGCAGCATGATTGGTCCCGGTTCGCCTTCCTTGCTGTCTAATGCTCCGCCGGTGATGCCCGGTATTTCCTGGTTACAGATAATCTGTACACCGTTAGCTACTACAGACACCATTCTTCCGATCAGTGTAACATCATAACTCTGCCATTCGCCGGGAGCTTTTGCCACCATTTCTGTCGGCGCTATGAAGCCATAGATAGCACCCAGTTGGTCTTTCAGCGGTTCCAGGCCCTTGCTGTCTGCAACCTGTACTTCGTACCTTCCACGCAGGTAAACGCCACTGTTGCTGCCTTTGGGATAACGAAATTCAATATGCAGTTTAAAGTCGTTAAAAGTTTGATCGGTAATAAAATTAGATCCTGGGCGTGGACTATTTAAAATGCCATTTTTTGCTTCCCACTGGTTAGCCCCTTCTGTATGCCATCCCTTTAAATCAGTACCCGAAAAAAGTTTAACCTGTTTGCCCCATACCGGTTGCTTTGCTCTTTTTAAAACGGGTGCTCTAACGCCAACCCAGTTGTAGGTTTTACCATCGCTGCCGGTGATGGTGCCGGTTAGTTTACCATCCTGCAAACTGCCTTCAACAGCAATGTCTTTATCTTCCGGCTCCCATTGTGGTGGCAGGGTAAAGCTGATTTTTTCATCGCTGAAATTAACCCTGGCAACCGGTCTTGCACTTCCGCCTGCTCCCACAAAATATCCTACCAATGTATGCAGACCGGAATGTCTTACTTCCAGCCAGGAAGGAACTTGTTTTCCTGCAACATCAATCGTCAGATCCCACCGTCCCTCAATAGCAGGGTCTCCTGTTGGATGATTAATATTGTTGTTTGCTTTGGTAATAGTTACTACCAGTAGTAACATTACCAATTGTAATAAACGCTTAACTGAAATGGGATGCATATTGATCCTCCTGCCTTTTTTCATATGATTTTTTTTGTTTTGAAATGAAATAATTAAAAATTTCCGGTCGTTGATTGATGAATTGTAAAATTGAAAGTAATCGCTTTTATTGCATGAAGTTATTAATTACAAAGTAAGGAAATAACACGATAAGAATTGCTGCGTAATTTATTGGTGAATCATGTACATAATAATTAAATGCCAGAAATGCTCCATTAAAATTTTGGACATTGTAAACTTCGTTTTGTTTTTCCGGAAACTCTCTCAGATGACTGCCTCCCCTGCCCATCATTATTTTTTCCGGGCCGGATGGTTAGCGCAAGATAAAAGCCACCTGCCTGCATTTTGTTTTTTGAAAAAATATTGGCAAGATTGTGCGTACCAAATAATACCGGCCCTGCTTTAAATGCCCCGCCCACCCACAATTGTTTTTGCGTATTTAACTGCACAGGAAAATAAACGCCCAGCAATTTTGTTTCCCAGCGGGGTGTAATGGCCAGCAGGTTCATGTCTTTTATATAAGTTATTTTTTTTGGTACCAGCGATAAAACTGCAAGGGTAAGTTCTGCATTTAAAAAGAAATTGTTTGCCAGGTGCTGATCAACATTGATGATAATGCGGGCAGGCTGGTATACATTAAAAGCGCCATTTAGCTGTGTAAATGAATTGGCAATACCCGCCAGGCTGTCATTAAAATCATCCACCGAACTGATGTTTGAAAATCTTCTTTCAATTAAGGAATCGCCGATATTTGGTTTGCCTGCCGTTACTGAACTGCTTCTGCTGCTGTACCGGAATTTGTTTCTCCCAACATCCATCAGCGAAATACCAATTTTTGTACGGTAGGCAAAATTATTTTTATCTTCATCATCATTGTCATCTAACAAAATGTATTCAATACCTGCATCAGCACTTACTCCCGACATGGTATGCTGGTAAAAACTTTTTCGGTTTGCTGCCCCTGTTTTGTTGCTGTCAATTTCATCAAAGTTAGATGAATACCCATATTGCAAACTGCCTTCTGTTAGCTGATAGCCTGCATTATTACCTGCTGCAGGTACATAGCTTAATCCCCTTGCATTGACATAGCCCCCGGCCAATGCCCGGTTTATTTTCAGGGTAAAGCCTGCAGCTAAAATTCTTTTTCCATCATCTATAATGGTGTGCGCATAGGTAGCGTATATTTCTGCCCAGGCACTGCCCCTTGACTCGCCTGATAAAGGCAAATGGCTTACATTAATTTTCATAAAATCGTACAGACTGCGGGTGGTATCCTCCCAGTTTGCCTGTGAGGTAGTTGCATAAACATAACTACGGATATTGGCCCCAAAAGCAATGGCTGATTTTGAATTTAAATTAATCCTGGTGTTGAGAAGCCGGATGTTTTGATTGGTAAATTCAAACCTTTTTAATGTACCGCTTTGGGTTATAAATTTTGCTTTTGAAGGAGGTGAAACCAGGGAATAATTACTGATAACAAAAGCATTGCTGGCCTGTTTTACCTGCACTGCAAAGGGAGTAATATCCCAGGTATAAGGCACTTGCACAATGGCAGCCGGATTATTGCATGGGCTTAAACTACCGGCATAACCGGAGCCATTAATGGCCTGGTAATTTTGAGCCATTAAACAATTAAAGAGTAAAACAAATGGAATGAAGAGATAATTTTTAACAACGTGCATACTTGAAACTTTCTGTAATACTATATTTAGCATTTAATAATTGAAAAGATACGATAATAAATAATAGTTGGTTTATTAACCAATGCTAATTACTGGTGGGTAGCCCTTTAAAAAACAGCCTGTTAAAAAGCTAAACTAACTAATTATTATTTATTTATTCTATCATTTTACAAATATCAATGGACGCACCAAAGCTGCCTGATAAGCTTTAATAAAAGTTCCCTATCACTAGCATCCCAACGATGCAAAATTTAGTTCTTTGAAAGTATTGTCAGATAAGGGTTTCATTGATATTTTGCGTTCAAATGATTTGAGCAAAAAA
>JAYUBR010000916.1:0-4293 GCA_043740775.1 Ferruginibacter sp.
TATGCTTCATCAGGCCCGTTTTCACTTACCAGTTCTTCTGTTTGTGCATCGGGGTAATTGGTAATAATTAATTTTACCGGGTCCAGTACACCCATTACTCTCAAAGCAGATTTATTCAGGTCTTCCCGCAAACAAAATTCCAGCAAGCTAAAGTCTATCATATTTTCTCTTCTTGCCACACCAATTTTATCACAAAAATTGCGGATGCTTTCAGCGGTAAATCCGCGGCGGCGCATACCGCTGATGGTTGGCATACGGGGATCATCCCAACCCTGTACATGCCCTTCGGTAACCAGTTGCAGTAACTTGCGTTTACTCATTACCGTATAGGTCATGTTCAGCCTTGCAAATTCAAACTGCTGCGAAGGAAATATTTCCAGTTTTTCAATCAGCCAATCATATAACTCACGGTGAGGGATAAACTCCAGCGTACAAATGCTATGTGTAATATTTTCAATGCTGTCGCTTTGCCCATGCGCAAAATCGTACATCGGGTAAATACACCACTCATCGCCGGTACGGTGATGAGGAGCATGTTTAATGCGGTACAGCAAAGGGTCACGCATGTGCATATTGGGTGCCGACATATCAATTTTTGCCCTCAATACTTTTTCGCCATCGGTGTATTTACCGGCTTTCATATCCGCAAATAATTGCAGGTTTTCTTCTATTGTTCTGTTGCGGTTTGGACTATCCATTCCCGGCACTGTTGGCGTGCCTTTCAACGTCGCTATTTCTTCTGCTGATAAGTCATCCACATACGCAAGTCCTTTTTTTATAAGATCAACAGCCATCAGATACAACTGGCTAAAATAGTCAGAGGCGTACAATTCATTTTGCCAGTTAAAGCCCAGCCATTGCACATCTTCTTTAATGCTGTCTACATATTCTGTATCTTCTTTTACGGGGTTGGTATCATCAAAGCGCAGGTGGGTTTTTCCGCCATATTTTAAACCTAAACCAAAATTAAGGCAAATGCTTTTTGCATGGCCTATGTGCAGGTAACCGTTTGGTTCGGGCGGAAAACGGGTAAGGATAGTTTGATATTTTCCGCTGGCTAAATCCGCTTCAATAATTTCTTCAATAAAATTCAGGCTCTTTTCTTCAGACATCTCGTTTATACTTTGTTGGGCAAATTTAAGGTATGATGGGGTATAATTTTTGTTTGTAAGTATTTTATGTATAGGTTACGGTAGAAGGCATCAAACAAAACGCCTGCTAAGATAAGGTGGTTGCTTTATCAGTATTTTTTTAGGCATTAATTTTTGGAACATACCGGCTAACCAACTTGTGTTGCATTCAATTTTATTTCTTCCAGCATTAGAATAATCTTATCTAATTTTTGTGTTTCTATTGCATTCAGATGAATCTGCAGGGCTTCTATTTCTTTTTTTGCATCAATATTAGTCTGGTAATCTTCCTGTGCCTGTATCCTGTCCCGCTTACTCTGCCTGTTTTGCGACATCATAATAATAGGCGCTGCATAAGCGGCCTGGGTGCTAAATATAAGGTTCAATAAAATAAACGGATACGCATCCCAATGAAAAATATACCCCACTATATTTAGTCCCATCCATATCAGTACAAATACAGTTTGAATAATAATAAACCTCCAGGACCCATTCCATTTGCTACTAAATCTGAAAGGCGGTCGCCGAAGGATAGAGAACTTTCATGTTTTTCGTGCCAGGTTAAATTTGCCATTGTAAGGTTTTATGATTTAGACAATAAGGTAAATAAAAAAGCCACGTATGCGATAAATATACATGGCTTTTTAGTGTTAAATATTTTTTATGAAACTGCAATAGCTCTGCCCATTCTGCGCAGGTAAGATGCATGAGAAGCAATGGCCTGTCTCATTTTTGGATACTCAATATATTTGATATCAAAATCCAGACAGGTTTGTTTAATGATTTTGCTGATGGCAGGGTAGTGTACATGGCTAACCTTGGGAAACAGGTGATGCTCTATTTGAAAGTTAAGACCACCAACCAGCCAGGAAAGCAATTTGTTTTTAGTAGCAAAATTTGCGGTAGTTTGAACCTGGTGTATTGCCCATTCATTTTCAATTTTATTGCTGCTGATTTCCGGCATTGGAAATTCAGTATCCTCTACCGTATGCGCCAGTTGAAACACAATACTGATAACAAAACCAGTTACCATGCTGGTAATTAAAAAGCCAATCATCCATGCGGTAAACCCAAGCATGTAAATCGGTAAAACCATGAAAAGTATTGCGTATCCAAATTTGGCAGCCCAAAAAGCAATGTGTTCTTTTACAGTTAATTTTTTTATAGGAACAGTGCCAATTTTTTTCTTAAAGTATTTTTGATAATCAGTTAAAAATATCCAGATAAGGTGTAGCAACGTGTACAAAAACCAAACATAATAGTGTTGAAAGCGATGCACTTTATACAACTTTTGTGTAGTACACATACGCAGGTAAGGCTTAATTTCAATGTCATCATCAATGCCATCAATATTGGTGTAAGTATGATGAATGATATTGTGTTTCTGGTTCCACATAATGCTGCTGGCACCCAAAAAATTTACCGAAACAGCGGCCAGTTTATTTACATTTTTATTTTTGCTAAAACTGCCATGACCTCCATCGTGCATTACATTAAACCCAATGGCAGCAGTAAAACAACCCAACATTACACATTCAATAATAGCAACCCATGTAACCGGCGTAAAATACACGAGGTGTACATACAGCGCCACGTAAGCAGTAAAGAAAAAGATGGCCTTAAAAAACAATTTGATATTTCCGGTGGAAGGTTTTTTTACATCAGCAAAATACTGATTCACCCGTTGCTTTAATTCCTGGTGAAAAGTAGATGAATTGTTGATGAATTTTGGAGTGGCCATAATATTATATTTAAGTGCGCAAATTTACGTTTTTATCTTCTTACAGCGCTATTGTTTATACCCAAAATCATGTATTTTCCTTAACAAATGCGTCGAAACTGTTAAAACCTATCATTTTTTTGCTGATATAACCTTCGGCATATTTTACGCCGATCATTTTTCCATACATTTTTGCCCGGTAAATAATGCTGTCTAAAAAATCGGGTGTAGAAATATAGGTTTGCGGTTCGTTTAAATCAGGGTTGTTAAACTGGGTACCATACGCCCTGATGGAGGCTAACTTCTGCTCCATTACTTCCGAAATATCAATCACAAAATTGGGATGCAGATACCTGTCCTGTATATAATTAAACACATACGATGGCCGCCACACTTCCTGCAACCGGCCATCGTCTTCCGTTTCAATTTTTCGAAGGCCGGATAAAAAAACCGCATCTTCCAGCAACTGAGCACTTCTGCCGTGGTCTGGATGGCGGTCTTCCGGTGCATTGCATAAAATAATTTCCGGCTGGTATTTCCGGATGACACGTATTATCTGCCGCTGGTGTACTTCATCATTTTTAAAAAAGCCATCAGCCAGTTCCAGGTTTTCCCTTACATCTAATTGTAAAATTTCAGCGGCTGCCGCGGCTTCCTGTTTTCTTAATTCAGCACTGCCTCTTGTTCCCAGTTCGCCCTGTGTAAGATCTACCACCCCTATCTTTTTACCATGCCATTTTTCTACCATCAAAGTGCCGGCACAACTCAGTTCAACATCATCGGGATGAACCCCAAAAGCAAGTATATCTAATTTCATTTGCTAATTTAAGGTGTTGGTATAAAATGCAAAAGTAGCATGAATCCTATAAAGTGGATTAGTTGTTTTTAGAATAGAGCGTTTTTTCTCTGACATCTTCAGATATTGTTGTTTGCGGATGTAATTGTTCAGGGCGGAATATTTAAGCATCAGCATCGCTTAACCGGTACAAATGTTTTAATGCACATTCACATACACTATTCTATGCCATTTGCGGCTGAACCTGTTAACATAAAAAAACTTTTTTATCAGCAAACCCTCCCAAAAGCAACTGTGGCAATGCCCAGCTTGGTTAAATTATTTGCCGTGTTTACAGGCTGATGAAGAATGGCTGCATTGATTATATTTAAACCAACATATGCCAGCACCGCCATATAGTAAAAGTCTGTCAATCTTGCCCCGGATAAAACGTCTGCGTTTTTAAATTTTTATCGTTGCGATGTCTTTATAATTGGTTTAAAAAACATAGCCCGGCAAGTTGTCCATCATAGAAAAACCGAACCTTGCAGAAACTATCTGGCTGTTATCAATGTTGACAAACAAGCTGTCGTTTCGGATTGTTTTAATTATTCCTGTTACAGATACACCATTTTTTGTTTCAAAAATGATGGGGCTACCCGATGAAA
>JAYUBR010000917.1:0-4291 GCA_043740775.1 Ferruginibacter sp.
CTGCAAAGCAGGGCGGTGGTATTTTGGTAATTACTGAAGGGGTGTTTGGCATGGATGGAGAACAGGGAATTTTAAAAGAAATTGTTGCATTAAAAAGCCAATACGAGTTCAGAATTTTAATTGATGATGCGCATGGCTTTGGTTATATGGGTCCAACAGGCGCTGGTGCAGATGAAGCACAGGATTGCCAGGATGGCATTGATTTATACTTCAGCACGTTTGTAAAAAGCATGGGTAGCATTGGTGCATTTATCAGCGGACCAAAAGCGGTATTGAAATATTTACGGTACAATACCCGCTCGCAGATATTTGCCAAGAGCCTGCCACTGGTAATTGTGGAAGGGATGTTGAAACGCATGGAGATGGTTACCACTATGCCTGAACTAAGAAGTAAGCTATGGCATAATGTAGCACTTTTGCAAAATGGTTTAAGGCAACGTGGTTTTGATATTGGCAATACGAACTCGCCGGTAACTCCTATTTTTATGAAAGGTGATATACCGGAAGCCACACAAATGGTGATGGACCTCAGAGAGAACTATCATATATTTTGTTCTATTGTAGTGTACCCTGTTATACCAAAAGGCGATATTATTTACCGCCTTATCCCCACTGCTGCACACAGCGTTGAAGATATTGAAATAACACTGGATGCATTTGAAGCCACCAAGAAAAAATTAGATGCCGGTAAATACAAAGCAGTAGATATTCCGGATATGGCGGAGAAGGCTCCTGTACCTATTCCCTAAAGGGATACGGGCAGATTAACCATGATTTGTGACTCATTATTTTAATCATACTTTATTTATTTGATGGTTTGAAATAGTCAATTTACACGCACAGTTTTAAGTTACTTTTATAACTATTAATGCACACGCTAAACTATTGAATGAATGTATCAGAAAGAAGAAAATTTGCAGCAGGAAGATAATACCCTCTGGATGGGAATTGTTATTGTTACAGTATTAGAGGTAGGATTCTGGTTACTTTTTTATTGGATACACACTAAGATGAGAGCCTGACCACAACCTGTTTTCATTGGTTTACACCCTGAAAAATTTTGCACTCAAAAGGCATCATGCTTATAGTATGATGCCTTTTTTATTTTTGTAATCCAGCTGGCATTTTATATAAAATCCTTTCTTGAAAATTTTTATTTTCTGTCTTGCAAAGGATCTTTCTTTTCAATTGGATTACTGCTCACTTCTTTGTTTGAGTCTACCGTAAATTTCGCAACGGCTACCCTTTGCGATTTATAAATTCCGGAATGCCCGCTGAAATAATAAGCCGTAAAACAAGCCACCGCATAGTAAATAATATTTTCAGATCCAAACAACTCAATGCCCATTAAAGTGCAGGCTAATGGTGTATTGGTGGCACCGGCAAACACTGCAATAAAACCGAGGCCTGCCAGCAGGTCGACCGGAGCCCCGCTAATGGTGGCCAGGATATTGCCCAGCGTGGCGCCTATAAAAAATAGGGGCGTTACTTCTCCTCCTTTAAAACCCATGCCGAGTGTAATGGCAGTTAACACCAATTTCCAGAACCAGCTAAAATAGCCTGCGCCACCGGTTTTAAAAGCATTGACAATGCTAACCCCATTTTCATTTGGAGTAGTAACTCCTAAGCCGAGGTAATCGAAAGTGCCCAGCAAATAACTGATACCCACCACCAGTATTGCACCCGCAACAGGTACCAGCCAGGGAGCAGGAATTAATTGCTGGCTTTTATTTTTTATAAAATGAGATAGCTCTGCAAACACAAACCCGGCAAAGCCAAACAGTACTCCGGCGATGATTACCTTCACTAACAAAATAAGATCGAAAGAAATATGCGGGAAAAAAGAGTCAATTCCACCCTTGTATGCAATGGTATAATGTGTATGCTGAATACCGCAGGTTACACAGGTAATATGTGCAATGATGCCTGCAATTAAACAGGGTATCAGTGCATCATATTTTATGCGGCCAATGTACAATACTTCCAGCGCAAAAACAGCGCCTGCTACCGGTGTACCAAATACGGCAGCGAAGCCGGCAGACATGCCGCACATCAGTAAAATTTGTTTATCGTGCCCAGGTAATTTAAACCAGCCTGCAAATTGCGAAGCCATGCTGCCACCCATTTGTATGGCCGTGCCTTCCCTGCCCGCTGAGCCGCCAAACAAATGTGTAATTATGGTGGTGAATAAAATAAGCGGTGTCATCTGCAAAGGAACACCGCCACCTGGCTGGTGTATTTCATCAATAATTAAATTATTGCCCGTATGGCTATTTTTTCCAAACCTGTGATAGAGCCATACGATTAAAACTCCTGCTACAGGCAATAAAAAAATCAGCCATAAATTTTGCCAGCGCAGGATAGTCACAATATCCAGCAGCCATAAAAAAAATGCTACCAGTACGCCAATTGAAATAGAAACAGGGAAAATAATGATTGTCCAGCGGAGTAATTGTTTGGCAATATTAAATTGCAACGCAGCATATTTTGTTGTATTCATCCTACAAATAGTTTACCAGTAATTGTAATAAAATAATTACCATTTGCAGGCGCCATCAGTCTTTGTTGATGTAAGACGGTTGAGTAGGAAGACACCATTTCCTTTGATGTTCAAAATTAAGGGTTGATTTTAAAACAGGCGAAATTATTTTTGCTGAAACAATTATACAATAATTACATGTAAAATAATTGACCATCTACAACATCTGTTATCCTTCAATTGCAGAGTGCATAAAATATAAAAATGATTAGTTAAAAATCAGGCGTGATAAATAAATTATCCTATTTTGCGCAATGGCAGTAGTGCGGCATCACTTGCATTTTTAGTAGTATCAAAATCAATCAACATGAAAAAAAGTTTTTTATATATTTTGCTTTTTCTAATTGTCAACAATGCGGCTGCACAATTGGCCAAATTTGAATCATCCGCCAGGTCGCCTGATTTACCGGCGTTCAGTATTACCAAAGCCCCCGACAGCACAAGGTTTGAAAAGGCCAACCTGCAAAAAAATAAAGATGTAATCATCATGGTTTTCAGCCCAGATTGCGAACATTGTCAGCATAAGGTAAAAGAAATAATGGCTCATTATAAGTTGTTTAAAAATACGCAGATTGTTATGGTATCCAACCTTGGCTACCTGTATGTAAAAAAATTTTACCAGGAATATAAACTGGCTCAATATCCCAACATCATCATGGGTATGGACTACCGGTACCAGTTGGGTTCTTTCTTTAACATCGCATCCGTACCAACATTATTTCTTTACAATAAAAGCGGAAAATTTGTAAAAGCTTTTGACCGTAACGTGCCGGTGCAGACGATAGCAAAATCATTGTAGCATGTTTTTTATGTTTACAATTAAATAATTACCATGAACCTCTTGCTGATAATTGTTCTCGTTATACTGGCGTTGATTATTGTTGCGTATGTTTTTCTCCAACAACCAAAGTTCGGCAAAAGACCTGCAGGTGAAAGGCTGGAGAAGATTAAAAACTCTCCTAATTATAAAAATGGTCAGTTTCAAAACTTAAGTCATACACCCGATATAACAGATGGAGCAAACTATTTCACGGTATTAAAGGAATTCTTTTTTGGCAAAAGCAAAAGAAGCAAACCTCCTACTACACTGCCTTCTCAGAAAACTAATTTATTAACTCTGCCACCCGATAAAAATGTATTGGTATGGTTTGGCCACTCCTCTTATTTTATGCAGGTAGATGGAAAAACAATTTTAGTAGATCCTGTATTGAGCGGCAGCGCCTCTCCCATCCGTTTTACCACTACCAGTTTTAAAGGAACTGATGTATATACAACAGACGATTTTCCCGCCATTGATTACCTCTTTATAACACACGATCACTGGGACCACCTGGATTATGAAACCGTACTGAAACTAAAACCCAACATTAAAAAAATAATCACTGGTTTAGGCACGGGTGAACACTTACAGCATTGGGGCTTTGATAAAAATATACTCATAGAAAAAGACTGGAACGAAACCATCATTTTAGAAAACGGCTTTACCGTAAACACCACACCCGGCAGGCATTTTAGCGGCAGGGCAATAAAAAGAAACAGCGCTATCTGGATGAGCTTTGTATTAACCACACCCACTCAAAAAATATTCATTGGCGGCGATTCGGGTTACGATACTCATTTTAAAACCATCGGTGATAACTTTGGTCCGTTCGACCTGGCAATACTGGAATGCGGGCAATACAACCGCTACTGGAAGTACATTCACATGATGCCGGAAGAAGTGGTACAGGCGGCCATAGATCTGAAAACAAA
>JAYUBR010000918.1:0-1212 GCA_043740775.1 Ferruginibacter sp.
ATAAAAACATACGCTCCATAATAACCAACGCTGCCAAGGATGGCAAAGATGGTTCCCCATAACGAACGTTTAATTACAAGCGCTTTGTTATCCTGGTAAAACTTATTTGATAACTGTCGAAACCGGTCTGTAAGAAAATCAGCGAGGTTAAATATTTTTACCTCTTTTGCAGTATCATCGCTGGCACCTATGAAGCGAATATAATCCAGCTCCCTTCGCTCGGGCGTTTGTTTGAGGTTGAGAGAATAGTTTTTATCATTAAAATAACTCTCGCCCAAAAACGCAGGAATCACTGCGACAATTAACATCAATATCAGCCAGGGATTAAAAACAACCAACCCCGCTGCAAGGAATAACATCGTGATGAGATCCTGCACCTGGCTTAACACCTGCGATAATAAAACGGTGCGCCCAACTGTTTGCTGCCGGGCCCTTTCCAGTTTATCATAAAAAGTAGAATCTTCAAACTGATCCAGATCAAGCGTGGCCGCATGTTTCATTATCTGAATGCTGGTATCATTACTAAACAGGTCGCCCAATAAACTATCTACCAGGTTTGTAGCACGGGTTAACCCATCTGAAAGAATAGCGAGGCCAAACTCAACACCTACCAGTTGCCATAAATAGTTATGCGAAACCGCATTGGTACTATGTGTCAGCAATACTACTTCGTCTATAATTAATTTGCCAATGTATAAAATGGCCAATGGTATAGCAGACCTTATTATCCGCAATACGATATTGCAAATAGTAAGCGACGGACTTGTATGCCACACCAGTTTAAAAAATGCCGGGAGATTATTGAGTGCTGAAAAACGTTCCTTTAAACTAAGTTCTGCCATTTATGTATTTTCTGTAAAATGTAAAACTATGGCAATTATTTTTTGTTGAAATTTCTTCTTATAAATTTACTATTTGCCGCACCCTTTCACATACTTCTGAAGAGAAGAATTTTTTGATGATGGTTTTGGCCGTTGGTTTATAAAACACGGCGCAGGATAGTGATAATTAAACTTTTTGATGTCATCACAAAAATGGTGCAGCAACTGATTGCTGAAATACAATTATCGTATTAAAACACAGGAGCTTTTTTTTTAAAGATGTTACCATCCACACCAACAATTTCCAGCATCCAAACTACGGCCTGCGTTTGTAACGGCATCCCTTTATAAATTCCATCCCAGCCTGGTTTTTCTGTCCTGGTTTCAAACA
>JAYUBR010000919.1:0-1209 GCA_043740775.1 Ferruginibacter sp.
GCTATTCTTATACGTTTGTTGAAGCGTTTTTGCTGTTTCTGTTACTATTGGAGCTGTTTTCCACATTTGGGCCGCTATAAAATAAAAAAAACCTCTAATGAATTTTGCTTCTGCAACAACGGTCTTTTTTTCAGCATCGGTAAGATCATTTTTCCCGTTATCAACCGCTTCCAACACAATATTGGCCCTGTTTATTCCTTCATACGTTTCTGCATAAACAGTATAAATAAATCGGTTGTTTGCTCTTAAATTTAGTGCATCTACATCTTGGGCATCAGATACTGTATTATTCTGAGAGGTATTAAATTCGGCATCATCGCTTGCGAGCATGCTTACTACCCAAAATGAGCCCCACCCGTTATGCCCTCCAAAAGAAGTAGCGCTGTTTATTGCCCATAAATCCTGCATGGAGGAATACGCAGCAAACATACCTCCGTCAAAATCCGCTTTTTTTGTATAAAAAGTAGCGGTGGTTGTTTTATCCAGTGGTGTTAAATTGAGTTTATTGCAGGATGCAATAATTGCTGCGCTTGCAATAACAATTAAAATCACCAAAATAAACTTATTAAATCTTTTTTTCATTATAGTATTATTTAAACGTGTGATTGATTGGTATACTTTAAAAATTAATTTGCCAGCCAGCCTGAACCATTCTTGATTGCGGTGCATTACCGTTATCATATCCATTTAAAAACTGGTTTTCTCCACCTGCAAAACTTTGCTGCCTCGTAACTTCAGGATCGTACCCCTTGTATTTGGTAAATGTAAAAAGGTTAGACACCCCTATATAAAACCGGGCATACGAAATAACTCCATTAGTCATACTGGAAATTGATTTTATATTGTACCCTATTTGCAGATTTTTTACACGAAGAAATGCTGCATTTTCTAAAAAACGATCATTAAACCCATTGTTGGTATTATATCCGCTATTAGCCCGAGGTATAGTATTGCTTTTATTGGTAGGCGTCCACCTGTCTAAAACTGCAATGCTTTGATTATCTGTTCCGGTCATACTTTCTAGACCTGCACGGGGACCGTCATAAACTGTATAATTGCCTACTCCTTGTAGTACAATTGACAAATCGAACAACTTATAATCAGCACCCAAAGTCATTCCATAATAAAATTTAGCAATAGGGCTGCCTAAAAAAGTTCTGTCTGCATCAGTTAATTTTCCATCTCCATCTACATCTACAAATTTTAGAT
>JAYUBR010000920.1:0-4273 GCA_043740775.1 Ferruginibacter sp.
TTTATGTATGACACTTTACAATTGAACGATATGCTCGTTCCTGAGTTGCATGATATTGCAGAGCAGCTCACTATCTCCAATTACAAAAAATTAGAAAAGCAGGATCTGATTGATAAGATACTTGCCAGGCAAACCTCTATGAATGCACCAGCAAAAAACGAAGGCGAAGAAAAGCCCAAACGCAAACGCACAATAAAGCCTGCAACTGACGCTACAGAAGCAGCACTGCCACCGGTTGAAAACCCCAGGGCAGAAATAAAACCTGAACCATCTGAACCCAAACACACGGAAGCTAAACCTCATAAAAGAGCAGAGCATACCGCAGAAAGGAGAAAACAGCCAGTAATAAAGGACGATGAAGAAGACCTGCAGCCAATAACCGATGAGGAAAGTACTATACCTGCGGCAATAGCTTCGCTGTTGCACGAAGAAGATGATGTGCAGCAACAGCAGCCGGAAATACAGCAGAGTGAAAGCAGCCAGCAAAGCAACTATCCCAACAAGCAGTACCAGCAGCGCAGAGACCAGCAGGTTTTTAATATTGAATTTGATGGTATTATTTTGGGAGAAGGAGTACTGGAAATGATGCCGGACGGTTACGGTTTTTTAAGAAGCAGTGATTATAATTATCTTTCTTCACCTGATGATATTTATGTATCTCCGTCGCAAATAAAATTGTTTGGATTAAAAACCGGTGATACGGTGTACGGATCTGTTCGTCCGCCAAAAGAAGGTGAAAAATACTTTGCCTTATTAAAGGTGGAAACCATCAATGGCAAAAGCCCTGAAGAAGTTAGAGACAGGGTTCCATTCGATTACCTTACCCCATTGTTTCCGTTTGAAAAATTGAACCTTACAACCGCCTCCAATAATTATAGTACCAGGATAATGGACCTGTTTACACCAATAGGTAAAGGCCAGCGTGGATTGATTGTTGCCCAGCCGAAAACGGGTAAAACCATGTTGCTGAAAGAACTGGCCAACGCCATCGCGGAGAATCACCCGGAATGTTACCTGATGATTGTACTGGTAGATGAAAGACCGGAAGAAGTTACGGATATGGAACGTAGTGTAAAGGCAGAAGTTATTGCCAGCACTTTTGACGAACCCGCCGAAAAGCATGTAAAAGTTTCTACCATTGCCCTGCAAAAAGCAAAACGACTGGTAGAGTGCGGCCATGATGTGGTGATATTATTAGATAGCATTACACGCTTGGCAAGAGCGCACAATACAGTGGCTCCATCAAGTGGTAAAGTATTAAGTGGTGGTGTGGAAGCAAATGCAATGCAGAAACCAAAGCAATTTTTTGGCGCTGCCCGTAAAATAGAATTTGGTGGTTCTTTAACCATTATTGCAACAGCGTTGGTAGATACCGGCAGTAAAATGGATGAGGTTATTTTTGAAGAGTTTAAAGGTACCGGTAACATGGAATTACAGTTGGACAGAAGACTTTCCAACCGCCGTATTTATCCTGCCATTGATATCGTTGCTTCTTCTACCCGCCGCGATGATTTATTGCTGGATAAAGAAACCTTCCAGCGTATGTGGGTATTGCGCAAACACATGGCCGATATGAACCCGGAAGAAGCATTGAATACTTTGCTGAAAAACATGAAAGGCACCAAAGACAATGCAGAGTTTTTAACTTCTATGAACGGGTAAAAAAATGCGATAATTTGAAAATTACTTAATTTGAAAATATAGAACCGCCGCTGATTTTTCAGTGGCGGTTTTTTTATTTCTTTTACAAGACCCGGTTCAGCCTTAATAAATTTGAAAATTGCTCAAGTTGAACATAAACTAAACTTAAATACAATTTTTACTCTGAACGGATTTGCTAATCAAGCCATTTTCAAATTGAGCCATTCTTTTATTATTCAGCTGCTTTTTCTTTTACAAAAAACATGAGGCATCCTGCAACAAACATTGCTATTCCTCCGGTTAAAATGGTAAGGTTGGTTTCGCCTGCAAAATAATGGCGGGTTAAAAATCCCAATAAAAATGCGGCTGTTATTTGCGGTATCACAATTGAAAAATTAAATACAGCAAAATACATGGCCATTTTATTTTCGGGTGCAATATCGCTGATAATGCTGTAGGGGATATTGCTGATACTGCTCCAGCCAATGCCAATAAATGCAAACGAAATCAGCAAAACGTATTGATTTTTTATACAGTAAATCAACAACAAACCAATACTTCCAATCAGCAATGCCATTGCATGCACTTTGTATTTACTAAAGCGTTTGGTCAACCGTGGAATTACAAAAGCCAGCAGGGCCGCCAGTGTACTGTAAAATGCAAAGCAAATACCTACCCAGGTTGTGCCGCTTTCGAATGCGGTGCTTTCTGCATCCGTAGTAAGGAAGATATATTTTGTAATAACCGGTGTAGCATAAATCCATAATGAAAATAATGCAAGCCAGGTAAAAAATTGTACAATAAATAAGGGAAGTAAATGTTTAATAATTCTAAGCATCAATAAATATACTTTGTTTTTTTCGGGAAAATTTTCCGGCAGCTTTTTTTCCTGGTGTATCTTGTGAGGCAGCATTTTTTACTTACAATGGCAGTACAAAAAATTTTAATCAATCAGTTTTTAGAACTGGCGGCTTTGCATCCTGTACTGGATGTTCGCAGCCCGGGCGAATATTTGCACGCACATATTCCAGGCGCATACAGCTTACCGCTGTTTACAGATGAAGAAAGAAAGGTAGTAGGTACAGCTTATAAACAGCAAAGCAGAAAAACGGCCATCAAAGCAGGACTGGATTATTTTGGTGTAAAAATGCGGGCAATGGTAGAAGAAGTAGAAAAGCTATTTGCTAAATTAAATAGTGTCAAAACACCCGAAACGCAACAGGTTGTTTTGGTGCATTGCTGGCGTGGTGGCATGCGAAGTGCAGGCGTGGCGTGGTTATTAGACCTATATGGTTTTAAAGTGTTTACATTATCCGGCGGATATAAAATGTACCGGCAGTGGGCAAGATCACAATTTGATGCATCCTGGCCTTTAACTATCCTCGGCGGTTATACCGGCTCTGGAAAAACATTGGTGTTGCAGGAACTGGAACGAACCGGGCAATCAATTATTGACCTGGAGGGGTTGGCTAACCATAAAGGTTCTGCCTTTGGGGCATTGGGCGAAAAGCCTCAACCCACACAGGAAATGTTCGAAAATTTACTGGCAGAAAAACTACATACAATTAATGAGCATTCTGCTAAACAGACCAGTGAAATATTTATTGAAGACGAAAGCCAGCGGATTGGAGCGCTGAATATTCCGGATAGCTTTTGGAAACAAATGCGCAGCAGCCCCGTATTATTCCTTGACATTCCTTTTGAAGAAAGGCTCATTTATCTTACAGAAGAATATGGCAAATTCGACAAGGCGGCAATGGTTAATGCGGTTATAAGAATTCAAAAAAGATTGGGAGGCCTTGAAACAAAAATGGCGGTAAATTATTTACTTGAAAATAACCACCGGGAATGTTTTCGTATTTTGCTGAAATATTATGATAAATATTACGAAAAAGGATTAGCGGCGAGGGAAACTATACCGTCATTAATAAAGAAAATTATTTGTTCAAACGTGGAAACAAAAAGTAATATCCAAAAACTGATGCATGAAAAATTTATTGCTCAATAATTTCTTTTTACTTTTTATATTGTTACCTGTTCCCTTACCGGCACAAGATATTACCGGTCTTTGGAAAGGGGAAATGTATGTTGATTCAACAAAACAATATTTGCCTTTTGAGCTTTCTATCAGCGAAGTAAAAGGTAAACTGGTTGGCTATTCTCATATCACTTTTGAAGAAAACGGCAAAATAGAAACCGGGCTCAGGGATGTTACTATCAGGCGAAAAGACGACGAGGTAATTATTGAAGATGTTAGCCTGTTAGACAATTCATTTAGCTTTACTCCCCCAAAAAATATTAAAAAAACAATGGTGGTAACCTTAACTGTACAGGATACCATTATGCTGTTAAAAGGCAATTGGAGTACCAACCGCACCAAACGTTTTTTATCGGCTACCGGTACGGTGCAAATGCAACGAAAAAATGATTTCAAAGCAACGGTGCTTTATAAAAAACTGGAAGATTTAAAATTGGCAGATCAGTTGGTATTTAAGGAACCGGAGAAAAAACCGGCACCAGAAGTTGCAGAAGTACAATTGCCTAAATTAGAAAATGCTGGAACTCCTCCGGTGCTCATCAATCCGGATGTGGCACAAAAAGCAACGAAGGTGCCTGTAAAAATAAAAGCACC
>JAYUBR010000921.1:0-1206 GCA_043740775.1 Ferruginibacter sp.
TGAAAAAATATAAATTATGCAACTCTTGCAGTTATAGAATTTATGTCCTGATTTACTAATCTTAAAATCCAACAAGCCGTGACTGCAACTGAAAAAGAAGACTGGGTAACTGAAAAGGAAGCCGCAGCGATCATAGAATTACCTGCTACATTTTTCCGGCAATTGGTATTGAAAGGCTCTTTAAAAAGAGTAATCAATTATTTAATTTACAGGGGCAAATTTTACTGTTATAATAAAATTGATATCGAAAATTACATCTTTGAAGATTCGTTTTTTGTAAGACTATAAAATTTCAGTTTTTTTTAAACCAAGGGTGAATTTTTAACCATCACCCAGGCAGTTGTAAGCACGCAACTGCCTTTTTATTTTCCGCACAATATAACTGATACCGGTTAATGACGCTACAACTAAAATTAATCTTTATTCTGCATTACAACAAAAACCATCAAGCCTTCATCTGCACTGCTTTTCCAGGCACTCCCTTCTCATTATTTTAAGAAGCTGTCTAAAACGATTTTCCACTGATTGGAAATGTAGCCGGCAAGGGATTACACATTGGTATTGACCTGGTGAAAGACCGCACTAGAAAAGAAAGAGCCACCAAAGAAGCGGAAGCCATTATGTATTTTTGTATGAAGGAAGGCATTACTTTAAATTAATTGAAGGAAATATCATCACCATACGCCCGGCTTTAACAATAAAAAAATATCATTGCGACCTGATCGTTACTGCTTTAAAAAAAGTATTGGAGAGCATAAAGAAATAAACGATCATGGATGACTCTGTTGAGGTTTATTAACCGCTTTAAATTTTTAATGACGAAAGTCACCCATTTTCCTTTTACATATCATTCATTTTTTATTTTATTCAGGATAGATTTGACTGCAATAATAATTTAAATAATCCTCATTAATTATACAGTTATGAAAGATAAAACAGTACTGGTTACAGGCGCAGCCTCTGGAATTGGAAAAGCCACTGCGATATTATTTGCAAAACAAGGAGCCAAAGTAATTGTGTCAGACATCCAGCAAGCCGAAGGAGAATTGGTAGCAGCAGGTATTCGATCCACAGGAGGAAACGCAACCTTTTTTAAGGCCGATGTTTCATTGCCGCAAGACATGCAAGCCCTGGTAAATTTTGCAGTAAGTACTTATGGCCGTCTTGATATTGCAGTAAATAATGCAGGCATTGGCGGAGAAATGA
>JAYUBR010000922.1:0-4272 GCA_043740775.1 Ferruginibacter sp.
ACCTAAATTAATTGATCAGTTAAAAGCTGGTGGTAAAATGATAATACCGGTAGATGAAGGAGTTCACCAGCGGATGTTGCGCATTACAAAAAATGCAGATGGCAGTATCAGTGAAGAGGCATTTGATAATTTTTCTTTTGTTCCGATGCTGAAAGGGAAGCGGGGATAATCTCATCATTGAAACACACAATCTGTAAGATGAAATTTTTTGCAAAACTTGTATTTATTTGTAACTGCTGTTTTATAATTGCGGTCGTGTTGCGCCTGGTAGAAAATGCTCATAAAAAAGCGGGCGTTTTTAATGGCAGCATAAAAATACAACCCGTGGAGAGCATGCTTGTTATACTGGGCTATGGGGCAATTTACATCAACTTTATTTTCAACATTTTTTTGCTGGTTTCATTGGTATCCAAAGAGAAAAAAACTTCGCAGCACTGGTTGAACCGGGTAAACTTTTTATTTTTGATTGTACAGATATATTATTTCTTCTTTAGCAATTTTTAAATAATACAGAACATACTTAAAAACGGCCTGCCAGATTGTTTGTGGTGTTTGCCGCATTTTTTGTAGCCAGCGCATTGGCTGCTGGTGCTGGCGGTTTGTCTCGTAAACCACACCTGTAATTTACCATGGCATTATCTTAACTCCATTAAAAATTTTGTAGAAAAATGGATTAAAAAATATCCTGGCCATGAAACTTCTTATAAAATGAAACAGGCGGCTATGGGCAATGAAAATTCCTGATGATTCATGATTTTCATGCATGAAAAGCCAGTCATAAAAAAAGCATGGCTTGTGCCATGCTAAATAAAATCTGAAAGAAATTATCACTAATTAATAAAGTATCAATTATAACGTCTTCTCATCTGTAAAGACGTACGCTGCTTTTTTTTAAGATTCCACATGTCGATTGCGCCAAAAGTGCGGTTAAAATCTTCTTGTCTCGAATCTGTCACAGCAGTTTCAGTTAATGATTCTTTCAGTTCATCATTTTTGATAGGGGCACCCATGCCCAGGATATCACTTTTCATATCTCTAATTTTAATTTACTAAATAATATCGCCGGGATGAGTATTTAAGGCACTTTCCGGAGATTTTCCTTAGCAAGCAATAGTTAGAGTGACAGTTTAAATTACGTAATTACTGTTTTGCGGCGCAAAGATACGGCACATTGTTTTATCACACCTCTTTATTTAATGTTTAACCGTTAAATTTCCTGTTAAAGTATTACAAAGGCAATTTGCACAGCGCAGCGATATTCAATTTCAAAATCTCCATAATAAAATGCAACTTGTGTCTTCAGGTTCAAATAAAAAATAAAAAATGAAAACAATTGGATTGATTGGAGGAACATCCTGGTATTCTACCGTTGATTATTATCGTGTAATAAACGAAACTGTCAACAGGCGATTGGGAAGTAATGCCTCGGCAAAAATTTTACTGTACTCTGTAAACTTTGAGGAAATTGTAACCCTACGAAACAGGATAACTGGGCTGGCATTGAAAATATTTTAAGTACTGCCGCAAAAAAACTTGAAATGGCTGGTGCAGATTGTATGCTCCTTTGTGCCAATACCATGCACATTGTTGCAAGCCAGGTTCAGGCTGCCATTGGTGTGCCGCTTTTACACGTTGCAGCAGTAGTTGCGAGCGCACTTAACCGGCAACAAATAAAAACGGTGCTTTTACTGGGAACCAAATATACCATGCAAGGCGATTTTTATACATATTGCTTTCACCAGCATGGCATTAAAATTGTCATTCCAAACAAAGAGGAAAGAGAATTGATCAACGATAGTATTTATAACGAACTGGGGAAAGGCATTTTATTGGAGCAAACAAAAAAAATGTATCTGGATTTAATTGAGAACAATATTATCAAAGAATGTATTGAGGCAGTTATTTTAGGATGCACCGAAATTCCGTTGTTAATTAAACAGGCAGACTGTACAATGCCGGTATTTGATACAACGTTGTTACATGCAACTGCTGCTGCTGATTTTGCTCTTAATCTGTAAAGTTGTTACTTATCACCATTAACCTGTTAAATTTAATCAAATTGATATCTTTATAAAGTAAATTTTAAAGTAGAATGATTTTAAAAAAGGCCTTGCCAGTTATTTTATCATTACTTTTTTTTTCTTTTTTTTCATCCAGCCTGGTAGCGCAGGAAGTTAAGGAAGACAAGGATACTTTTTTTTTAGCTAAAAAGGGAGGGTTGCTTGGTAAATTAGCAAAAAGTATTTCTACAGATCCACCAGGAGAAAATGCTGTTAAAGTAGTCAATCCCTTTATCATTCATACCGGTAAAATAATCCGCAACATTGAGTTTCTTCGTCTTGGATTTGAACGAACCATTTTTGACACTACCATTATCACAAATAATTTTGGTGCCATCGTTGCCAATGGTTTTCATAAAAAAACTACCGTTAAAACTTTATCCAATAATTTATTTTTTAAAGAGGGGGATAAAGTTCATCCTTATCTTTTGGCAGACAATGAACGTAACCTCAGGGCCCAGGTTTACATACAAGATGCCCGTATTTTAATTGACACAATTGCCGGCATCAATGATTCGGTAGATGTAATTGTAATTACCAAAGATGTATTTCCTTTAGGTGGTAGTTTTGATATGAGCAGTGCAAAAAAAATTGGCGTGCAGGTAAGAAATGAAAATGTGGGTGGTACTGGTTCCCAACTTTCTTTTAGTAGTTTATATGACAGAGACCGTAATCCTGGATTCGGCTATGATGCAGGGTTTTTAAAGCGCAACATCATGGGTAGTTTTATTGACTGGAGTGTTGGCTTTCAAAATTATAGAAATGCCTTCAACAGTGGCAGGCCGGAAGAAACTTATTTATATACCCATTTTGAAAAACCCCTGGTAACACCATACATTCCATGGATAGGTGCAGCAGATATTGCATGGAATAAAACAAGCAATAATTATATTTCAGACTCATTGTACAAAAGTGATTTTAAATATAGTTACCGCAATGTTGATGTGTGGTTTGGGTATAATTTCGGCAGCCAGCGTCTTTTGTTTAAAAATATGAAAACAAGGGTTCGGAAATTTATAGCTGTCCGTAATTTCTATCAGCATTTTACCGATATACCAGCCATTAATCACCAGATATATGATTACCGGTATGCTAATATCAGGGGTACACTTGGTGCAGTTAGTATGTTCAGGCAGGAAGCATACAGGGCTAATTTTATTTATGGGTTTGGAAGAAATGAGGATGTACCCGAAGGTTTTAGTGCATCACTGATAGGCGGGTGGACGAGAAAAGAGGAAAGAAGCAGGCCTTATTTTGGCCTGGATGCTTTGCGAAGTCATTTTTCAAAAAAGGGATTTTACACTACCTATACTTTTAGAACGGGAGGTTATATTTATAAAAAAAAATGGGAAGATATTGACATACTGTTTAACGTAGACCATTTTACCAAACTAAAAAAATTGAAAGGAAAATGGCTTAACCGTAATTTTTTCAGTGCAGGTTTTACAAAACAAATAAGCCCGGTTTTAGATCAGCCTTTAAACATCAACAGTGTTTTTGGACTTCCTTATTTTCGTGGATATCCCGGCCCATCCGATATTAGAAGTACTGCTAAAGCAGAAACTGTTTTTTTTAATATGCGAAAATTCTGGGGTTTCAGGCTGGCACCTTTCTTTTTTGTGGATATGTCTGCGCTTACACCAACCAATCAATCGTTTACCAAAACCAATTTGTACAGTGCAATCGGTGCAGGCGTGAGAACAAGAAATGAAAACTTAACTTTTGGTACAATTGAACTGAGAGGCTATTATTTCCCCCGTTCTTTACCGGGGATGAAAAATTATAAGATAGAAATGGGTACCAATATCCGCTTTAAATATAACAGTGTTTTTATTCGCAAACCCGATTTTGTATTGCCTAACTAATACAGAAAAAATATTTATTTTAAAAAGTTTGATAATAATTTGATTGGTAAGATAAAATGGTATTACTTTACGCCACCAAAAAAAATAGTTCTTCCGTAGAAACGGAAGAACTTTAACGATTGCTTGCCATATGAAATTCTTAGGTTATTTTCAAACTGATTATTAATCAGTTAACTTTCTTGCTTATTGCAACTTACTAACGATTGGTTGCCCACTTTTACGATTGCCTGCTATATCTTTAACACATCTTCACTTTCTTAAAACGAAAGTAAGGTGTGTTTTTTTACGTTCATAATATTGTTATGCCTATTTTGATTATGTCAAGAAGGGATTTATTTTTTGGAACC
>JAYUBR010000923.1:0-4266 GCA_043740775.1 Ferruginibacter sp.
CGGTGTACTGCATACTGTTGTTATTGCCATTCTTTATTTTCATATTTAACAATGAAGATAAGCGGCCACCATAAGCCGCAGGCATACCGCCTTTGTACAAGGTAATATCCTGTACTGCATCCGGACTCACCGATGTGTAAAAGCCCAGTAAATGAGAAGTGTTGAATAATGGCGCTCCATCCAGCAGCACCAGGTTTTGATCTGCATTGCCACCCCTTACATTAAACCCACCGGCACCTTCACCAGTGCTTGTTACGCCGGGTTGTAAAATCAGCGCTTTGATAATATCTGCCTCACCAAAAAGCAGGGGACTGCGTTTGATTAATTCAGGATTTATTTTTACAATGTTCATTTCTACTGCCTTAATTTTATTGTTGTTTTTATAGGCATTCACTACCACTTCATCTAATTGTTCATTGGCTTTTCTTTTTAGTTCAATTGTAAATGAAAAGGTATCTGTCAATAGATTAATTCCTTTGGAAGTGTGCAGGTAACCAACGGCAGAAAACGTGATTGAAAAATAAGGAATCGGTGAAGGCAAAATGAAATAGCCGCTGTCGTTGGTTGCTGTACCGGCCCTGGTTTGATCCAGCACAATACTTACATTTTTTATTGGCATGATAAAAGCATAGGCAGCAATTTTAATAATTTTTTGAATATAAAGAAATTTTGTAAGAGTATGATTGCTTTATATACAGAAGGCTTTACAACATGTGCAAAAGGCAGATAAAAATTGCATTGAATCCATTCTATCGGTAAATCGTTCTCCAGGTAAAACGTAGTTATTTTGCTACAAACTTTTCAAAACCCAACTATACTAAAAAGGTTTGTATTTCACCAATTTTATCATCCAAATAACCTTTGATAAATACCAACCATGCTGATAAATTTTTAAAAATTACAATCAACATTAAACAGTATTAATAATTATTAAATAGAATTATATACCTCATTTTGCCATCTTTGAAATGATCTCCATAATACACACTGCCATACTTTAAAGCAGTAATTACTTCTGGCGCAGGAATCCTTTTCTGCGCTCACTTTTTTTATCACCTGATTGTAAGAAAAGAAAACATCGTTTTTGCAGAGTGAGTCTTCTCTCCTTTTGGCAAATAAATAAAACCGTCGGTAACGGCCATGCTAAACAAATCGCCCGATCCGTTATTTATTATTTCACTTACATTATTATCATCACTGTTTATTTTTACGGGAATAAACTGCGATAAGGAACCGGATGCGGTAATTGCTCCGGATAACTGCACCAGCGGGAGTTTGAGGCCGTTACCGAAAGAATGAAACAGCCATTGCCTGAAATAAAAATGATGGCATACAAAGGTAGAAACCGGGTTGCCGGGAAAGGCGAATACATGCGCATTTAAAACGGGTTGATACCCAAACCAAAACGGTTTACCGGGCCGTTGTGCTACCTGGTGAAAAAGCTTTTGAACGCCCAGCCCTTCCAATATAACTGGTACAAAATCATACTTACCTTTTGATACGCCCCCGCTAATCAAAACAACATCATAATTTTTTACAATGGCAGAAAGCTGTGTAAAAAGAATTGCTTCGTCATCATTGATATGAAAAATATCAGCATTAACACAATCTGCTTGCAGGGCTGATTGTAAAGAGTATACATTCGACATGCGTACCTGGTGGCTTTCCGGAGTTGCTTCTACTGAAACCAACTCATTACCGGTTGCAACGATGGCTGTTTTGGGAACGCTAAAAACAGGTATCAATGCAATCCCAACCGCAGCAAGCAAACCTACATCAGCAGCATTTAACCGCTTGCCTTTTTGCAACGCCAGCGCATCTTTTTTATGATCGCTTCCCTGCCGGTGAATGTGTTTTTTGGGAGCAATAGGCTGCTTTAAAAAAGCCCGGTTATCAATAATATCAATCTGCTCATAAGGAATAATGGTATCTGTATTTGAAGGCAATATGGCACCTGTCATTACTTCTATGCAGTGGTTGTTTTGTTGTAATATTTTTTGAGGGTCGCCTGCTGCCTGTATCGCTTCAATAATAAAATTTCCTGGTTTATCGGTAAACAGTACACTGCTGTTAATTGCAATACCATCCATCATTACCCGGTCGAATGGAGGAGAATCCCTGTCGGCAAAAATATCCTCTGCCAAAAAACGGTGCAGCGCATGCTGAAGCGAAACTTTCTCCATACCATAGTTGCCTGGTTTTGATAAAACAATTTCAAGTGCTTCTTCCACTGATATCATGCCCGATGATTTTATTACATGAATACTTTTATTTACTAAAATGCTTTGTGACTTTAGTGACAGCACTTCCTTTCCCGGGCATACAACGCGTTCTTAAAAATGTTCTGCCAATAACTTAATGCCTACTATCAATATTAAAACCGAAGTAAGCCTTTTAATTAAAAGTGCATCAAACAATTTCATACTGATAAGGGAACCTGCAAAACCACCCACAATAACTGCTGCCACTACACAAAGGGTAAAAGGCATCGCAACCATGATTGATCCGCTGATTGCAAGCCCTGCAATGCCACCGATTGAATTAACAAGAATAAAAAAACTGGCAATGCCGGCTATATTTTTAGCTTCTTCCCAGTTTAATAAATTTAATACCGGCGATAAAAATATCCCGCCGCCAATGCCCACCATGCCCGATAAAAAACCTAAGCCAGTACCCAATGGAACGGAGCGGATCAATATTTTTTTTCTGTCAGTCAATGGTTTTACGGGCCTTACCACCTGGAAAAACAATGCTACGGCTGACAGTACCAGCACCCCTCCCAATATAATAAAAAAGCTTCGTTCAGATAATTTAAAAGTGGCACCCAGCAAAGCCGCAGGCACACTGAAAATAACATAAGGAATCGCCTTTTTTAAAGACAAGAATTCTTTTAAATAAGCCACCACACAACCAATACTTACCACTGCAATATTGCATATCAATGCATGGGTACGAATGGTATTAAAATCTGTAATAAAAAGGCTTAGGATGGCGAGATAACTGGAGCCGCCGCCAAAGCCAACGCTGCTGTAGAGAAAGGAGATTAAAACAAATAACAGGGAAATAATTATTAACGTAGTTGTATCCATTGCAAAATTTATTGGTGTGAAGATAAGCCACCCTGCAGGCTAAACACCTGGCGAAGGTTATTTTCTTTTAACAACAGCAAAGCAGCGCCGGCACTTCTTGCACCTGTTTGGCAAATGGTAACAACAGGTAAATCAGAATCAATTTCATGTTGGCGTTCACCCAGTACGGTTAGTGGAATATTGATGGAACCCGGCAATGTTTCTTTGCTGAATTCTTCTTCCGTTCTTACATCAATGATTGTTATTTTTTTGCCGCTTTGAATCCATTCTTTTAAAGTGCTGCTATCAATGGATTGCACATCACTGCGGCAAACAGGGACAACGTAAAATTCTTTTAACTGAGTGATGCTTCGGTTGGCAGCAATGGCTTTTATGGCTATTTTAAAATGCGATTGTGAGAGTGTATCAATAATGAGCAAATGACCACTGAGTGGTTTACCAATACCGGTTAAAATTTTAATTACTTCAATGGCCTGGTAAGTGCCAATGAGTGCCGGTAGTATACCTATAATTCCATTCTCATCACAATTTAAAATAGTGTTTTCCTGTTCCGCATTTTCCGGAAAAATACAGCGGTAGGTTGGGCCTTCTTTATAATTCAATACGCTTACCTGTCCTTCAAAACCCTCTACAGCGCCATATATCAGCGGCTTGTTTAAAATTACACAACTGTCATTTACCAGATAACGGGTGCCAAAATTATCGGATGCATCTACCACAACATCATAGTCTTTGATGATGGCCAATGCATTGTCCGGGGTTAAAAAATGTTTGTAACAAATAAAGCGGGTAGCAGGGTTTTGCAGGGATAGTTTTTTAGATAGTATATCCACTTTCGACAGACCGATTTCTGCTTCATCAAACAGGGTTTGCCTGGGCAGGTTGCTGAGGCTGATGATATCTTCATCCACCAGGCCAATGGTACCAACACCCACTCCATTCAGGTATTGAACGCATGGCGTACCCAGCCCGCCTGCACCAACGATCAAGACTTTGCTGTCCTGCAAAAGTTGCTGTGCAGCAAGGCCAAAACCTTTTAGTTTGATTTGTTTTGAATATCGTAATTCATTCATGGTTTGCAGCCATTCTGTTTTTTGCCTCCAGGTAATCGCTGTAATAATTGGCGTTAAAAAGCTCTGCGTCATCTGCAGGAAATATTGTTTTAATGTCCTGGCCA
>JAYUBR010000924.1:0-4265 GCA_043740775.1 Ferruginibacter sp.
TCTGTCTATTTGCTGTTCTATCTTTTTAGGTTCAGTGATTGTTAATTTTTTCATGCCTTTAATTTTCACCAAAGGTAGAAAACTATTCAATATTATACGCAATTATATAAGACGTTTATTATAGAAGCAAAATAAGGTTTAAGTTCAGAGACTGCTTTTTGAATAAAGTCGTGGAGAAAATCAATCTCTTTCCTGCGATCGGCAGGTACCAGCGAAAGATATTCTTCTACAGACCTGGCGGCATTTTTTGCAAACATGTTCATGATCTTATCATTTATAATGAAGCTAAATTTATAATTAAAAGTTAATGATAAAAACTAATACCTGGAAGAATTTCGTTTGCCAAATATAAAGCAGGGATATGCACTGATAATGATTGTACTTGCGACTATCCCCATTTACGCATAATCTGATGTTGACCTGCGGGCCTTGTTGTCATCCAATGCCAATTCACTCCCTATTTAATTTCAATAAGCACCATATTTATATTTTCATTTTCTTTTGCACTAAAATAAAACGAACTATTTGGTTTTATGTACAAATATTTTCCGGTTAGTATACTTGTCTGCTTTTTCTTCAACACTTCATAATAAATTACTTTTTTACCTTCAACAAGTTCGGCTATCATTGGTCTGCGGTTGCTGATTATTTTTTTGTTTAATGATGATTGAGTTAGTTTATATGCAATAGCTTTTTCGTTGTTGAAAAGTACTGTAAAAGGCAAAGGTTTAAGTGGAATATCAGGTTTGTATGCAGACAGCAGTTCAATATCGTTAACATGAAAAAGAGAGGTACCAAGATTACACACCCGGTGTACTATGGTATCGTTTATAAAAGACCTGTATGCGGCGTGGCCCATTTCATTTCTGCTTTTTGTCCATTCCTTACCCATTATTTGTGAGCTTGCGTCTGTATTAGAAAGCAGCAGAAATAATGATGGTGTAGAATGTATATGAAACAAACTGGTATCGCCGGGCTTTATCCATACATCTAACAGCCTGATGTATTTATTTTCTAAAACATTTTTGTGATGCCATTCTTTGCTTACCTGCACCTGTGCACTAAGTACAGCAGCGTAAAATATAAACAGTGTAAATACTAATGCTATTTTTTTTGTAAATCTGTTCATAATGATTTATCTTTTTTTATCAGGTACTATTGGCCTTGCTGGCATACTAAAGATATTATTTCTTGATTTTGTTTCGAGTGTCACGAACCAAGACGTAGGCATGATAACAAATGCATTTTGTTTTGTGCCACGAACCGACGCAGAGGATTGCATCTTAATTTTTTTTTCGCCATTATTTAATTCCTGTTCCTATAACAAATTCACCTGGCACGTCATAAGAGTTGCCATTTCTAAATTGTTCTATTGAAGCCAGGTAATCTTCGAAGGCTTCTTTTTGTACATCGGGCGTAAATTTGAAATAAGCCAACGCAACCGGGCCTCCTTCAAACGCAGCAGCACAAGCTTCATCTGCAGAATTGTAGTGTAAAACAGTGCTTATTCTTTCTATGTATATTTTTGAAAAGCCTACTGTTTCAAAATTTTTTTCGAGCACCGCTTCATTGCCTAAATTAAAAAACATAGGGCATACCTCTGATGAAACTCTTTTATCAACAATTTCAAATATGTCTGCCCAGCCGCATGAAATTCTTTTACCCCAAACGGCTGCAATACAGCGTCCTCCTGGCTTTAACACCCGGTGCATTTCTTTTAATGCATTCACAGGAGAAGGAACATACATTAACCCAAGTGCACACAGGGCCACATTAAATTCTTCATCAGGCAGTTTTAGTTCCTCTGCGTCCATCCTTTCGAAAGTAACGTTGAGGAGATTATTTTCTATCACTGTTTTGGTTGACATTTCAACCATCTTATCCGATAAGTCTGTTCCAAGTACAATCCCGTTTTCACCTGTTGCTTCTATTGCCCGAAAGGTTATGAGGCCTGTGCCGCAAGCCACATCAATTATTTTTTCTCCTGCTTCAATTTTTGCAAGTGCAAACAATGCATCATGCGCAGGTTTTAATTGTTGTTGCCAGGCATTTTCATAATAAGTTGCGGCTTTATCCCAGCCGTAGCGTTGTACACGCCTTTGCAATGCTGCTTCCATCAGTTTAAGGTTTTAGTACAATTAATGTTTACTTTTCTAATACATTTTTGAGCACGGGTAAAAATGTCGAGATAAGGACTGTGTGCATCTCCGTCATTTACTAATTGCATAATCTTTTCTTCAGCAGCATCACTTTCAATATTTATAGTGTAACGGATTTCAAGATAACCCGGCGGAATATTTTTATCTGCCGTTCCCAACAATGCCCCATCGTCAAAATCTGCCTCCACTTCCACTTCAAGATTAGTAATCGATATCTCCAATTCGGCGGCTTTCATCATATAACCAATTGCAAGGCACGAACCCAGGGCAGCCCGGCCATACACACCGGGTGTCGGGGCAGATCCATCACCACCTACACCAGTAGGCATATCGGCATTCATTTTCCAGTTACCTTCCTGTATTTCGCAGGTAAGCCCGTTTGTTATTCTTACTTTTGAAACGCCCGTTCCTTTACCCAAAGCAGGTTTCAGTGTTAATGCTTTTTTGGTACGTTGAATAGCTGTCTTAATTTTTTGAGTTTCGCTCATGATACAAAGAATTTATAATGACACTGAGTCATTAGTAAAAGATAATTGTCAACTATATTATTGAACTGGCGGAATACTTACCGCTTACACTGTAAATATATGATATAAAGAATCTAAGAATGCAGCATTTTTGCGTTTGCAAATCAATCGGCTAATGTTATACATTTTGCATTACCGGTAGGGTAATAGGTTTTTAAGTGACCCTTTAAACTTTGTTACCCACTCCTAACATTGGAACATACCAAATTGCGGGAATGGCACGTGGAGGCACTTGCCACGGCAACGAAAAGTAGTGTAAGTTGAGTAGTATAAGTAACAATAGGCAACAGGTTGGAGACTTGCGCCTATTGGGGAGGTAACTATGCGGCAGATAAATTTATTTTGTGAATTATATTCCACAAAATCGGCAAAACATAAATAAGTATGTACTGCTTCTGATCAACAGCACATACTTTTAAAACTAATTTAATGTAACTGCACCATGATGATGTGCATGGCAAGCCTCTGCACATTTACGACATTCTTCTGCGCATTTTTTACAATGCTCGTGTTCATGCTTGCCGCACTCATCGGCGCAATGCCAACAAATTTTTTCACAGAATGCTAAAAAGTCGTGTGAAAATTCGCTTTGCCTGATAAGGAGCCTTGCTGCTAATGAGCAAACTTCTGCGCAATCCCTGTCAAGTTCTATGCAATGAGCCATAGGCGTTACATCTTGCTCATCAAGACAAGAAGCACCGCAGTTTTCGCAGGCTATAGCACACGCTACAAGCTGATTTATAAGTGCTTCATGCTTATGCCCGGTGTGATGGTGTGATGATTGTTCGTGTTCCATGTTTTAATTTTAGTAAAATAAATTATTGTTGAACATATACAGACACAAAAAGCTATCCAAATACGCGATGGTGGCATTAATGACTTGCATGTGCAGCAGATATTGAGAGATTCGTTTTCGGTACAATGGGGAAACTCCTGTCTTGTTAAGGTTACGTACAACGCTTTGCATTGGTGAAGGGCAGGGAATTCATTGCTGGTGCTGCCCGGAACCAAAGCCAAATTGAAAATATAAAGTACAAGATAACAACAAAAGCTAAATGGGAACTGTCATGCCCCGACCAAAGCTGATAGGTACTGCAGTTCATGTTTCAACGGTCGAGTAGACCAAAGCATTTCAGCCTTAGCCGCTCACAGAACCGTACGTGAAAGTCTCCCTTCATACGGCTCTTGTTATTCAGTCAATAAGTAATTCCTTTCTGCCAGTGTATAAAAAACTTCCCATTCTCCTGCACATAATTTTTGTACTTTTCTATTACTGCCATTTTACCTCGTAACCTAAACTTTTCACTCATCCATCTTTGTATCAACTCATTAAGGTATTCGAACACCTTACCTGCTATTGCTGCATTAAACCGACAATAGTAGTTCAGCCATCCCCGTATCTTAGGATTGAGTGTTATGGCTGTTCGCTCCAGTGATACAGTTGTATTTCGTGGATTAAATACCGCTCTTATCCGTTGCTTAATATAAGCTTTCGCCTTGCAACAGATAGCTGCATCAAATGCCATAAACTTACTGCCTTTGACACTCCGGTTAGCCTTAACCCTTGGCTGAAAACTAT
>JAYUBR010000925.1:0-4264 GCA_043740775.1 Ferruginibacter sp.
CATAAGCCGCAGTAAGCCTTGCCTTTGTTGAATCACTAAAGTTTGCGGGGAATAATGTTACCGGCTGATAAAACAAACTTTTGGCGGCGCTGTCGGTAACCATCGCCTGCAATTGTGGAATCATTTTTACTACCAATGCCTTTGGCAACACATAGTTGGCAGCCATTCCCTTTTTGAAGTATACAATCGCACTATCTGTCCAACTGTTAAAGGCCGTGGCCCGCTGCAGCCAGTTGTCATAATCCGCTACAGTTTTAAAAGGCTGGTTGCCAGTGCCGCCACCCATTTGCCCAAGCATCAGTGGCACACTGTTGAACTGATCAAAGGGCATTAATGAATTTGCAGAAGACGAACTACCCATGTAGTTTAGTTGCAGGCCTTGCAGCGCCATGTTCATTTCGTAACTAAAAATATCATAGCTGATATGATCATTTTCATTGAGCCCTGTGGTATCAATTTTTTTAATGGCTGCAAGGTTATCTGTAAAAAATGTTTTCAGCTTCTGCCGGTAACTCTCAGTAAAATCTGCAGGCAACAAATTATTATACCGGGTATCTCCATTAATGGTTGATTCCAGCGGAAACAACTGCATCCGCTGGTCGTAATAATTTTCCAGCAGTGCTGCCAGTTCTTTACTGCTGCCCTGCGGTGTTTGCTGAGCGTTATTTTGGCAGGATGCGATGATGCTGCAAATGGCTATTATTAAAAATATTTTTTTCACTTATTTTATTTTAGTTGATAAATATAAATGTTAAACAGGTGAATGAAAATAAATTTTGAAGATTGGTGGGTGCCGGAAAAATCACGGCCTTACAATCATCGTTCTAAACTGGCAATAAATTTGCCCGTTACATTTAGCATTGTTTGAATTTTATAATCATCTGTTTGAATACTGCAATTGGTGCAGCGATGGAGTGCCGTAGCTTCCCCTTGCAAAAATCAAACCGTATCCGAACACTGAAATAAATTTTATCATTTAAAAATTGATGCAACATGAAATATAATTTGCTAGGAAATACAGGCTTAAAAGTATCTGAACTTTGCCTTGGTACCATGACATTTGGCGGTAAAGGAATGTGGACAGCCATTGGCACATTGCCGCAAAATGAAGTAGATGCACTGGTAAAAAAATCGGTGGATGCCGGAATCAATTTTATTGATACCCCAATGTATACAGCGAAGGGCTGAGTGAACAACTAACAGGACAGTCCATACACAACCTTGGGCTTAACCGTGACGATCTCATCGTTACTACCAAAGTTCGGGCAAGATGGGCGAAGGCCCCAACCAGAGTGGTCTTACACGTAAACACATTATTCAGCAGGCAGAGGAAAGCCTGAAAAGATTGCAGCTTGATTATATAGACCTTTACCAGATAAATGGTTTTGATGCGCTGACGCCGCTGGAAGAAACACTCCATGCACTTGACTCCCTCGTAAACAGTGGCAAGGTAAGGTACATTGGTTGCAGCAACCTGGCTGCATGGCAATTGATGAAAGCACTTGGTATCAGCGAACGAAAAGGATTTGCTAAATTTGTTTCGTTGCAGGCGTATTACACTATTGCCGGCCGTGATTTGGAAAGAGAAATTGTACCGTTGCTGAAAGATCAGCAGGTTGGCCTGATGGTCTGGAGCCCGCTGGCTGGTGGTTTTTTAACCGGCAAATATACAAGGCAGTCCGGCGCTGAAGATGACCGCCGAACAGCATTTGATTTTCCGCCGGTGAAGAAGGAAAAAGCCTATGATATTATTGATGTAATGCAGGAAATTGCGCAGGTTAAAAATGTTTCTGTTACTCAAATTGCGCTCGCCTGGTTGCTGCACCAACCTGTTATAACCTCTATCATTATCGGTGTTAAAAAAACAGAACAATTAGACGATAATATAAAAGTAACAACAGTAACACTCACTACGGATGAAATGACCAAACTGGATACCGCCAGCAAACTATCGCCTGAATATCCTGGTTGGATGACGGAGAGACAAGGCGCAGACCGCAAAGCTTAATAATAAAATTATAGGATAACAAAGATTAACCACATGCTCGTTGACGGCATCAGAAAAAAGCGTTAAGAAAATTTGAATGGTTGCCGTTAAGAAATGAAATTGATGTTACAAATGTTTGGCTTTGCTATTAACCTGTAAGTTGCACTAACGTGTGGATATATTTTGCTGCCTGAGCTAATTTCATTTTAGGAAAGCATTCAAATTTTTAGCTTTTTTTCTGTAGCCTTTATTTTTTTGTTACTTTTTTTATCAAGAAAAAAAGTAAACAGACACTAACATAAGCGGAATAACGCTTTGCGGCTTAAACTATTTATTTTATAAAATTATTTGAGATGGCTAAGACAGAAACACTGGAGGATTTTTATAACAATAAATTTAACTGGATGCCGCAGGAGCTTAAACAAGACCTCGGCCATTTCAAAGTATTCAGGATAGAAGATTGCGTAGGCCCCGGCAAACAACCCATGCAATATAACCGGCGTGACTTTTATAAAATATCGCTTATAAGGGGCATCAGCTTTATCACTATGCTGATAAAAGTATTGAGGTATCGGGCACTGCGCTGATTTTTTTTAATCCCCATGTACCTTATAAACTGGAACCTTTGGATAACGCCCCAACGGGTAGTTTTTGTATTTTTAAAGATGCTTTTTTCAGCGAGCACATCCGTGGTAGTTTAAAGGACCTGCCCATGTTTGCACAAGGCGGTAAAACTGCATACATGCTGGATAAAAAACAGGATAAACATGTAACAGCCATCTTTGAAAAGATGCTGGAAGAGATCAACAGTGATTACCGTTTTAAATTTGACCTGGTACGCAATTACATTATGGAGATGGTACACTATGCATTAAAGATGGAGCCGGCTGACAATCTGTACGAACATGCAGATGCCAACGCAAGAATTACAGCTGTGTTTACTGAGTTGCTGGAAAGACAGTTCCCCATCGAATCTCCCTCCCAGCAATTTAGTTTAAGAAGTGCTAAGGATTTTGCAAAGCAATTGAATGTGCACGTAAACCATTTGAACCGGGCCATCCGCAACACTACCGGCAAAACTACTACCACACATATTTTTGAAAGGCTGGTAAGTGAAGCCAAGGCCTTGCTAAAGCATACCGACTGGAATATTTCGGAGATCAGCTACAGCCTTGGATTTGAAGAGCCTGCTCACTTCAATCATTTCATTAAAAAACTCACCAGCACTACACCATCTGCATTCAGAATTAATTATCATAGTTAGTTTTTTATGAGCCATCAAAACGATGGCTTTTTTATGCCTCAATCTATATTTGAATTATGCAATGAAAGGTTTGAATTGCTCTAACGGCAGCGATTTTTATCAGCATAGCTTTCCTGTTTCAATTAACAAAAAAACAAAAAAATATGAATAACAAAGTATGGTATGTAACCGGCGCTTCCAAAGGGCTTGGCCTATCGCTTGTAAAGAAATTACTTCAGCACGTATATAAAGTTGCGGCAACATCGAGGAACATCAATGATTAAAAAAATGCTGTGAACAATGAAGATGTCGCCTTTCTGCCGCTTGCCTTAAACCCGACGGACGAGGACAGCGTACAAAAAAGTATTGAAGCAACAGTGGCACATTTTGGAACCATTGATGTAGTGGTAAACAATGCCGGTTATGGGCTTGCAGGCGCACTGGTAGAATTAACAGACGCCGAAGCAAGAACTAATTTCGACATCAATGTATTTGCCTCATTGAATGTAATCCGGAATGTGCTGCCTTATCTACGCAGTCAACAATCGGGGGCATATATTTAACATCGCATCCATTGGTGTTTTTACTGACGCCTTTCCCGGCTTTGGCATTTACTGCGCCACCAAGTTTGGGGTGCATGGTTTTACAGAATGGCTTGCAGAAGAAGTAAAGCCATTTGGCATACTCTACGGTTGTACCACCCGGTTATTTCCGCACGCCTTTTTAAGTGATGCCTCATTGAATGTTCCAAAAAATCCCATTGATGACTATACCAATGTACGTGCCATGCAGGATGCACACCAGCAGCAGATCAACTTCAACCAGCAAGGCCGATCCTGATAAAGCTGCTGCTGTAATGATAGTAGTTGGGGAACAGACTGCGCCGCCGGTACAGTTATTTTTAGGTCAGGATGCTTATGATCTTGCTGCCAAGAAAATGGAATCGGTTAAACACAAAATGGATGTAATGCAGGCTACTGCAACTGCTACTGCGTTTGAAGAGGAAGTTGTGAGTTAATTGCAGTAATCTATTT
>JAYUBR010000926.1:0-1202 GCA_043740775.1 Ferruginibacter sp.
CCTTCTTTTACCGCACCTATTTTTAGCATGGCAGCTTGTGATTTTAAATTTAGCTGACTGGTTTTTAATTCTATCCTGTTTAATTGCAGTGCATCAAAACCAAAATTCAACAGCAAACTTTTGCAGGCTTTGTTAAGACCACTTCCCTGCAAGTTAGGATGATACCAGGTCCAGCCAATCTCTGCTCTTTTATGTACAAAAGATATATTGCCATAGCGGGTACAACCGCCATAGCAGTTATTCAATTTATCATAAACTGCAAACGGATATGCAATACCAGCCTGCTTTTCAGTTAATGCAGTATCAAAGTAACGCCTGAAGTCAGCTTCATTCAATATATTATTGCTGGTAAATTGCCACAATACTTTTTCCATGGCAATGGACAATAATAATGCATAGTGTCTTTCCTGCAAAGGTTCCAGCCGGGCACGATTGTTTTCCAGCAGATGCTCTTCTTCAAAAAAATGATCCGTGTTCATTGCTAATATTTTTCTCTTAATAAGGATGAAACAATTTTATCAATAGGAAGTGTAATTGCTTCCGGAGAAAATTTTTCCCAGTCAATAAAACGAAAGGTTTCTATTTGCTGCGTTTGCTGGTACAGTTGTAATTGCGCTTCATCAAAATCAAATTCGGTTGTTTTAATTGGTACACTAATTGGTTCCAGCGCATGGGCAAAATAATAAATGGCAATGATCTGGTCTTCAGGTTTGAAAGCACTCATCTGAAAAATATCTGTTGTATAAATATGCTCTCCAATGCGTACATCCAGGTTCATTTCTTCTTTAAATTCTCTTTGCAAACAGTCCCTTGTTCCTTCACCAAATTCCAATCCGCCACCCGGAAATTTGGTGTAATATTTCCCCCTGATGTACTCATCACTCACAAGCACCTGCTTGTTTTCATTTAATAAAATGCCGTACACCCTTACGTTGAATAGTTTCACTTTATTTTTTTACTTTTAAAATAGTTAACAATTACAAAGGCAACAATGATGAGCGAAATGATTAAGGGCACCCAAAAAGCATAAGGTGTGTCTTTGTGGGGAACAGGCACATTCATACCATAAATACTGACAATTAAAACAGGTACACTTAAAAAGATGATAAGCGTTGTAAGCTGCTTCAATATTTCATTCTGATTATTGCTGCTGATGCTGGCAAAAGCATTCAGCGTACTGTTTAATATATTGGTGTAGGTAT
>JAYUBR010000927.1:0-4243 GCA_043740775.1 Ferruginibacter sp.
GCCATTTACGGCATCATGAGCCAGGGCAACAGCAAGCCTTATGATATGCTGCAGGTTATTTACTGCATAACCGATGCAGGTAGTTTTGATGAGTTTAAAAAAGATTACGGCAAAACAATTATCTGTGGTTATGGCCGGGTAGATGGCTGGGCTGTGGGCATTGTAGCCAATCAGCGCCTGATAGTAAAAAATAAAAAAGGAGAAATGCAGTTGGGCGGTGTAATTTATAACGACAGTGCAGATAAGGCCGCCCGGTTTATTATGAACTGCAACCAGAAAAAAATCCCCCTCATTTTTTTACAGGATGTTACCGGTTTTATGGTAGGCAGCCGCAGCGAACATTCCGGCATAATAAAAGATGGCGCTAAAATGGTAAATGCTGTGGCTAATTCTGTGGTGCCAAAAATCACCATCATCATCGGAAACTCTTATGGGGCGGGTAATTACGCTATGTGCGGCAAGGCCTACGATCCCCGTTTTATTTATGCCTGGCCCACGGCAAAAATTGCGGTAATGGGTGGTGAGCAGGCGGCTAAAACAATGCTGCAGATAGAAGTAGGCGCCATGAAAGCAAAAGGAAAAGAAGTAACCGCTAAAGAAGAAAAAATATTTTTAGATAAGATAACCGAGAAGTATACCCGCCAGACCAAGCCCGAATATGCGGCAGCACGGTTATGGATAGACGCAATTATAGATCCCGGGGAAACACGCCGCCTGATTTCTGAAGGCATTGCTGCGGCTAATAATAATGCACATATTGAGGAATTTAAAACGGGGGTTTTTCAGGTGTAAAATAGTTCTGATATTTTTGAATAAAGAAGAAAAAAATGATAAAAAAAAGAAAATTCTATGTCGTTTGGGAAGGCAGAAAAAATGGAATTTTTGAAACTTGGGAACAGTGTAAAAAGCAAGTTGACAACTATTATGGTGCTAAATACATGAGTTTCTTAAGTATAATGGAAGCCGAAAATGCTTATGCAGATGGATACAAGAAGCACTGGGGTTTAAGAAAAAAAATAAAAAAACAACTGACTAAAGAACAGTTACTAAAAATTGGATACCCAATAAAAGATAGTATTTCTGTTGACGGAGCTTGGAATACTTCTACACTTAAAGCAGAATACCAAGGTGTAATAACTAAAGATCGTACATTGTTATTTCATCAAGGTCCTTTTGAAGATGGAACTAATAATATCGTCGAATTTCTTGCAATAGTTCATGCATTATCTTACTGCAAAAAAAACAACCTATTAATACCGATTTATTCTGATAGTAAAATTGCAATTGGATGGGTAAAGAAGAAAGAAATTGGAACTAATAGGGAGAAAACCGAAAAAAATAAGAGTCTCTTTGAATTAATTGAAAGGGCTTTGAAATGGCTAAATGAAAACGAATTCCCTAACAAGATATTAAAATGGGAAACAAAAGTATGGGGGGAAAACCCAGCTGACTTTGGGCGCAAATAATCACTCAACAAAAATATCTTCTTAAAACTAAATAGGCATAATTGAAAACAATCAAAACTGATTTAAGTGCTCTTAATGATAATCAAAGGGAAGCAGTTGTTAGCCAAGACAAACGACTTTTGGTTTTGGCAGGTGCCGGTTCAGGCAAAACAAAAACGCTTTTGCAAAAACTCATTTATCTGATTGAAGAAAAAGGTGTAAGTCCGTCAAGTATTCTTGCTATTACCTTTACAAAGAACGCAACCAATGAAATGATTGACCGCTTAATCATTTCAGCAGACACGACAGGACAATATGAAAGTATGTTGATTGACAAAAGTATGAGCAAAGCAGACAAGGAAAAAGAAAGATATAGCCAACAGAAAAAATATAAATGGATTGATGGTTTAACGGTCAGAACTTTTCACAGCTTTTGTTATAGCATCTTGCGAAACTATGGAGTGAATGAATTTGACAATAAGTTCAGGATTATAGGTGATGAAAAACGAGATGAAGAAGATGAACTTTCAAAATATGTTGCACCCGAAACAGTTTTTGAAGTAGTCCACAAACTTTTGATTGAGCAATGTGAGGACACAGAATTTTTACTCCAACTAAAACGCTACATTTTAGATTACATCATTGACAAAATACACCTTAAGAAAACAGATGGAAAATATTTGCCGAAAGACGGTAAATATTTCACAACTCTTGATGGAACGAAAGTTCGTTCTAAGTCAGAACAGTTTATTGCTGATTGGTTTTACCGCCATAGCATCAAGTATGAATACGAACCTTTACTTAATGTAAAAGACTTTTCCTTTCACCCTGACTTTTATATTCCCGAAGCGAACCTTTACATTGAGCATGTAAGCGATAAAAGCTACCCAACTAAGGATAAGGAAGAACAATTTCAAAAGGGAAATTTGCTTTTAGTAAAGACCTTTGAAAGCATGACGAAAGACTCTGCTTTGTTCAATCACACTTTGGACAGCGTTGTAAAAAATCGTTTGCCAGCAAACTATCACAAAACACTTTCACTTACATATAAAGAAGAGTTTAACGGCTACCATGAAAATGTAAAAGACTTCGTTACTCAAATCATGCGTATTACCGACATGATAAAAGTTGAAAATACCGACTTGAAAGTGGTTTTAGAAAATGCAAGGAAAGACCAGCATGAAAGAGTTAGGAATTTTTATGAATTAGCTATTCCAATTGTTGAAAAGTATATTCAGTACTGCACCAACAAATCTTTTCTTGACTTCAACGACTTAATTTCAAGAAGCGCATCCCTTTTTCAAAATCATGAGGACATAGCAAACAAATACAAAAGCAAATACCAGTACATTTTAGTTGACGAGTTTCAGGATGTAAATAATTTGCAGGTTGAGTTAATCAAACTTTTACTTACCGACCAAACACAATTGTTTTGTGTTGGCGACGATTGGCAAAGCATTTATGGGTTCAGAGGTTCTAATGTGAGTTATATTGTTGACTTTGAAAATCACTTCCCGAATTCAAAAGTTGTCAAACTAAATTTAAATTATCGCAGTACACAAAACATTGTTGGAGCAAGCAACGAAGTAATCAAGCACAACAAATTCAAAGTTGAAAAAGAAATACATTCTTCAAAGCAATCAGAACACAAAATCGTTGTATATTCAGGCAACAGCGAAGAAGAGAACATTCAATTTTGTTTTGACAAAGTGCAAGAATTATTAGAGGATGGACTGACAAACGATGATATTTTATTTCTCTATCGAAGAAGTAAAATGTATACCCCTTATTTCTTTCGTTTTAAAAACGACAACGTAAAAGTTCAATCAAAAACAATTCATGCTGCAAAAGGACTTGAAGCAAAAGTGGTTTTCATTATTGGTTTAACAGAAGGCAACGGCGGCTTTCCAGATATTTGGTTAGAGGACAGAATTTTTCAAATCATTAAAAAGGCAAATCATGATTTGCTTATAGAAGAAGAAAGACGACTGTTTTACGTTGCAATTACCAGAGCTAAAGACAAACTTTTTCTAATAACAGAAAAGGGCAACGAGTCAAGTTTTTTAAAAGAGATTCCAGATATATTTACCGTCAAGACAAGCATACCGATCAAATCAGTTGTAGAAAAAATAATTAATTGCAATAAGTGTTTCAGCCAACTTGAAAAACTGTGGGTAGTGTGCCCTTATTGTGGAGAAAAAGTAAAATGTCAGTCTGCAAATGAAAAACCGTAAACTTTTAAAAAATAATTAAGCCTTTATTTTTTGGCCCAACGCATATTTCTGCATTAAAAAATATGTACCGAATAATGCTGCACTGAAAGTAAGGTCTGCTATCATCCCGTTTTTAAGAAAAGGGATTCCGGCAGCGAGGCAATCCATTAAACCGGAGAAATTTTGTGCATAAGTGGTTTTATCAAAAAGCCACACACTGCCGTTGCTTAGCAGAAAAAAGATAATAGAAGAAGCGATGGAATAGCCGATTACATTCAACACATTTATTTTTTTCATGGTAAAGGCAAATACTGTGATCAAGGCAAGAATGCCATAACCTGCCAGTTGGCCCCAGCCCCAAAAGCCGGGTGCAATATTAAATACTTCAAACATAATATCCGACAAAAACATTGCAGCAATGGGCAGTATGAAAGCCAGCCGCTTATCTTTAATAACAGCACCGGCAAAAATAGCCATCCCTATTACGGGGCTAAAATTATGTGGATATAAAACTACCCTTGATACAGCCGCAATAACGATCAATAATACCGCAATTATTATAGAAGAACCCTGTTGTTTGTGCAT
>JAYUBR010000928.1:0-4241 GCA_043740775.1 Ferruginibacter sp.
AATTCATATCCACGTAAATAGGCTTTATGCGCAAATCCCTGCATAATTAGTTCTTCCTGATCTTCTTCATCGTCTGCTACCAGAATCTTTGGCATATATTTTTTCAGTTTTATTATACAGGTAAAATTATTTCAAAATCGGTTCCAATACCCTCCTTACTTTTTGCCCGAAGTTCGCCCCCGTGGCTTTTAGTGATGATATCATAAGACATGGACAAACCGAGCCCGGTACCTTCGCCAGTGGGCTTGGTCGTAAAAAATGGCTGAAATATTTTATTGATAATTGGAGATGGTATGCCCAAACCATTATCGGATACGGTAACAATTATTTTGTTACCCGATCTTTTGGTGCTCACTATTACAAAAGGTTTATACAATGATTCTGTCTCCAGGGTATCGGACAATAATTCTGATTGACTTCGCTTTTTCTTTTCATTCACTGTATAAAAGGCGTTGTTAATTAGGTTTAACATCACTCTTCCAAAATCCTGGGGAATAACCATAATCCTGGGAAGATCCGGATCAAACCGTGTTTCAAAAGAAGCATTAAATGTTTTCTCTTTTGCCCTGAATCCATGATAGGCCAGCTTAAGTGATTCATCGCACAGCGTATTAATATTTACAGGCTCTTTATTTATGTTTCCCAGCCGGGAATGTTGCAGCATGCCTTTCACAATTTCATCAATGCGTTTACCGTGGTGATTTATTTTTTCTGAATTCTTTTTAAGCGTTTTTATATTGGAGGTTATTTCGGCCAGGTTGGTTTCATTAAGAATTGGAATTTGTTCTTCTTCTATTTCTGTGATCAGCTCCATATTAATTTCGGAGAAATTTTTTATAAAATTCAGGGGGTTCTTTATCTCGTGTGCTATCCCGGATGTCAACTCACCGAGTGAGGCCATTTTTTCAGATTGAATCAACTGGTCTTGTGTAGTTTTGAGTTCAGCCAGTGAAGTATGCAGTTCATTTGTTCGTTGCATTACTTTTTCTTCAAGAACAATATTTCTTTGTTGTAAGTTACGTGAACGATATCGTATAAATCCATAAAGCAGCCCCGCAGCAGAAAGCATTGCCACGATCCTGAACCACCAGGTTTGCCAGAATGGAGGACTGATGTGTATGAGCAATGCCTTTTCCGGCCCGTTAAATTCATTGGCAGCATTGGATGATTGCAATACCAGCCTGTATTTTCCCGGGGGCAACTTTTCATAACGTATGGTATAATATGCAGGCGCATATTGCCAGTCTGCTTTTTTTCCTTCACCTTCCAGCTTATACCGGATATGTCCTTTACCTTTTGAATAATAATCAATGATACCCGTTTCGATGACAATATTGTTCTCAAAATATTTCAGAGCTATTTCCTCAACATTATTGATACCGGTAGAAAGCAGAAAAGGTTGCTGGTTTATTTTCAGTGATTCAAAATAAACAGATGATGGGCTGAATAAATATTTGTGCGGGCTGATTCTGTAAAAACCTGCATTGTGTTCAGCATTAATGTAAAGATCTCCATCATTATCTTTAGAGCCGAATTCACCAAAATTTTGCGGCAAAAAGCCATCCTTTTCGGAAAGCATAGTAATTGTTCCTGTCTTCGTATTGAGTTGAAATATCGAGCGATCAGTAGTGAACCATATATTGCCCTTATTGTCAGTGGTAAGGCCATGAATTTGCACGCCAGGCATCCCATCTTCATTGGTATAAGTATGCATTAACCGAAAGTCTTTATCATAATGTATTAACTGCGTTTCTGCAATTATCCAATAAGTTTGATCTCCCTTATTGTAAAATATTCCGCTCCACTGAATGCTATCGAGAGGAGTAGGTACACGCACCCATTGATTATTTTGAAATGAATAGGTAAGATTAGCATTCGGTCTTTTAAAAAAGATTAAATTATCATCATTCGTGTAAATGTGGAACAAATCAATTGATTCACCAGGGAAAGAAAGTACCTTTCGTGCTATAGGAGCATCGGACTTCACAACTAAAATTTCCTGGTGACCGGGAAGAGAAGCCCCTATGATACATTCATTTTTATACTTTATTTGATGCACATTTTCTGGATGATGCACTAGGATCGAAGAAAGTGACAACCTGTTGCCGTTGCTGTCTTCATATAATACAGGGCTGCATTTCCTGGTATTAAGATCCATTTCATAAAGGCCATCACCAGTTAACCAAAAATCACCAGCAATTATCCAGGCTTTTTTGCCTATAGTATCAATGTTTATAGGAAATAAAAAATCTCCTTTTATTCCTGTCAGGTCTTTTACCCGTATAAGATTTAAAAAATCGGTACGTGGATCAAATACTTTTATTCCATCAGGAGAACCCATCCATAGAGTTCCCTGGTCGGCATTTACGAAATTAAAAACGATATTATTGGTTAAAACATTTGCCTGGTGAGTATCTCCCACATAATGTTTAGCGGCAGGAGCAAAAGGAATGATCTGGTAAATACCTTTTCCCGAAAAGCCGCCTGACCACACCATTCCATCTTTATCGCAATAAAGAAATAAATTTCCATCAGACAGATTTTTTTGTTGAGCAGAATTATTTGGGAAAGTCAATTGAACTGAACTATCGGCCGGATTATAAATGATAATTCCCGTTGGGGTGGTCGCTATCCATACCCGGCCCAACGTGTCAAGATCAATACCGGCCCATTCCCAAAAATCTTTTACATTCTCCAATTCATTCAACGCATCAATATGATGAAACGTTTTATCATTCAGGGTAAATTCCACCAATCCATCAGGACTTGCGATCCAGATTGAATTTCTTTTAAGGTCATAACGCATACCCTCCGAACGATGAGAATGGTTGGGAATTTTTTTGTAGCAGGGCCAGGTAAATTCAGTTCTTTTTCCATCGGTAAGTGATACCTGTAACAGGCCCCCGAGACCCCCACCAGTTCCACGAAAGCCTTTTTGCATCCATATGCTGTTTGAACCGGCATCAAAAATGGCATGTTGATCTGAGACACCGAATCCAACTGAGTCAACAGATGTAATTTTCACCAAAGTTCTTTTTGCAAGAGACTGTATGTTATAGGCTACCAACTGATGTTCCTCCGCGTTGTCCCAACAGAAAACCTCATCTCTGGTGGCCCAGAAAGGAACAAAAGCTTCCCCGGAAATATTAGAAAAAATATTTCGAAAAGTATCCGCCTTAATATCATAACAGGATAAACCTTTATTGGTAGCTATCCAGATATTGTGCAGGCTGTCTTCTATTAAATTACCTATGCCATTGCCACGGATAGTTTTATTTTTTTTACTTGTATCGGCAATGTATTTTTTAAAAGTGCCCCCATCAAAACGGTTCAATCCAAATGGTGTGGCTACCCATAAAAACCCATTCACATCCTTTATCATGGCAAGAACTCCGCCATTTGACAAACCCTCGTCTAATCCCCAATTTACCGCACGGTATTTATCTGCATTGCTTTCATTTTTTATTTGTTGAGCAATAGAAAAAAATGCAGCAAAACAGTAGGTGATAAAGAGTGATATTTTTTTTGAATCCATCATACTTAAAATTCTCCTTTTGAAATATTTCTTATTCTATTACCGGCATTTTAATGATCACTTCTGTACCCGCTGCAGTTCCATCAGGGTCCACTAAATCATTAATGGTTACCGGTGATACTTCATCGCCGGAATGTTGCATCATGGCAATTCGATGAGCAGTTATTTTTAGCCCCATTGACTTGTGCTTGGTGGCTGATTTGCTTGCCAGTTCCGAAGCTCTTTTTCTTCCAATACCATTATCGGTAACTTTAAAATACAGGTGATCGCTTTCCTGTGATATTTCAATATCCAATTGTCCTTTCTCTTCCTTGTGCATCAAGCCATGCCAGATGGCATTCTCTACATAAGGCTGAATAATGAGCGGCGGCACTTTCAGCACTTCAATATCCAAATCTTTTGGAACAGAAATTTTGTACGTAAAATGATAATTAAATCGCAGCGCCTCCATCTCAAGGTACAAACCAAGTGCATCCAATTCACTTTCTAAAGTGATCAATGATGCCTGTGAATTCTGCAATATCATCCGAACTAATTTTGAAAATTTGGTGAGGTATTCAGATGCCTGCAGCCTGTCGTTTTGCAGGATAAACCTATTAATTGAATTGAGTGAATTAAAAATAAAATGAGGGTTCATTTGTGCCCGCAGGGCTTGCATTTCCAGTTCTGCTGATTGCTGTTTTAGTTCGGCAGTATTCTGCCGCAT
>JAYUBR010000929.1:0-1196 GCA_043740775.1 Ferruginibacter sp.
CACCTTCTTTATTTACATTAAAAATCCGCAAGCCAGCCTGGTGTAAAAACAATGCGGTGATTGCAGTAAATGGCAAAACGGTTAAAACAGAAACAGATGCCAATGGTTACTTAACAAGCAGAAGACAATGGGCAAACAATGATGTAGTAACGGTTGATTTGGCGATGGATATTTATACTGAATCAATGCCCGATAACAAAGACAGAATAGCTGTTCTATATGGCCCTGTGGTATTGGCAGCGGCTCTCGGAACTTCAATGCCAGACCCGGTTTACGGTACGCCTGTGTTGCTGACAGACAATAAAAATCCTTCCAGTTGGGTACAACCTGTTGCTAATAAATTGCTGGTGTTTGAAACAAAAAATATTGGTAAACCCAACGATATACAACTGGTTCCGTTTTACAAAATGTACAACCAGTATTACAGTGTATACTTTGATTATTTTACTAATGCTGCGTTTGCTGAAAGACAGACTGCTTACGAAGCAGAGAAGAAAGCCCAACAGCAAATTGAAGAAAAAACAATTGACGTTTTTCGCATCGGAGAAATGCAGCCTGAAAGAGATCACCATTTATTTGCCACAGAAAGAAGCTATACTGATGAAGCCATTGGCCGGATGGGCCGGGAAGCAAGAAGCGAAAATTATTTTTCGTTTGATATGAAGGTAAGTCCGGGTATTGCCAATAACCTTTTACTAACCTTGATAGGTGATGATAAAGACAGAAAATTCGATATTTTTGTGGACGATGTTTTATTGGCAATACAGGAATGGAAAGGAGGAGTTACTTCCAAATTTTATGATAAGATATATCCGGTCCCTGCAGATTTAATAAAGGATAAAACATCGGTTAAAATAAAGATTGCTGCCAATTATGAAAAAACGGCCGGTCGGATTTTTGGAGTCCGCATATTGAAAGATTAAGAATTTATTTTTGTTCAATAATTAACTACTTTATGAAAGACATTACCATCATTGGCGGCGGTATTATTGGTTTGTGCAGTGCCTATTACTTACACAAAGAAGGGTACAAGGTTAACATTATAGAACGGGGCGATCTGTCTGACGGCTGTTCCTTTGGAAACATGGGCTATGTTTCACCGAGTCATTTTGTGCCATTGGCAAGCCCTGGTATTATTTCGCAGGGCTTAAAATGGATGCTGAGTTCTACATCTCCTTTTTACATTAAACCAAGGC
>JAYUBR010000930.1:0-4240 GCA_043740775.1 Ferruginibacter sp.
CCTTTTTATGATTTGGATAAAAATGCCAGAACCATTCGCCAGCTTGGGTTAGAGAATGATGGCATCTCCCGCCAACTGGCAAGGTATGTAAAAGAAACCGGCGAGCGGTATGTAGACAATTTACAGGTTGTAATGGTTTACCGCAATGACCGTTTTTTACGGGGAGGAGATCATACGCCTTATGTAGAAAATGGTTTTGCTGCAGTAAGGATTACAGAGATGAATGAAAATTATACCCGGCAACACCAGGATGTACGGCAGGAAAACGGCATTCAATATGGTGATATACCCGAGCACATCGACTTTGAATACCTCCGGAAAAATACGGCACTCAACCTGTGTAATCTTGCCAATCTTGCCAAAGCCCCGGCTATGCCTGAAGAAGTGAAAATTGATGTAAAAAAGTTAGGAAATACAACCAACCTTAATTGGCATGCGCCCAAAACCGGCAAGGTAAAAGGATACTATATTTTAATGCGTGAAACTACCAGCGCCTTCTGGCAAAAGAAATTTTTTACCCCACAGTTACAAATAATTTTACCTTATTCAAAAGACAATTATTTTTTTGCTGTACAAACTGTGGGTGAAAATGGAAATGAAAGTTTACCAGTTGTTCCAGATATAAGCCGGTAATGATACAAGTATTTTTCAATTCATGAATGATTGTAAATACCTATAATTTATTAAAAAAATATTTTGTCTCTTTGAAATGAATATTTTTTTTCGGATTCGTTAAAAATAACCACTTGTTGAATTTATCGTTACCATATTCACAACCATGATTACCACTTGCGTACTTAAAACTCCCAATTACTAAAACAATAACTTAGATAATCTGAAAGATATTATTTTTAATAAACAATCACCGATTAATCAGTAACTAAACCAATTGTACTAAAAAATATTAAAATTTTACAGGCTTTTCAAAGGTTTCAAGGAGTATTAAGAGAAAAAAAACGGAGCCGGATAAAAATCCGGCTCCTTTTTTTTACAGATTGCATCATCTCCAAAAATTACGCTTCATTATCACTTTCCGCATTTACCTGGCAACAAAGTATTGATGAATTATTATTGTACAGGCCTCATTTTTAATTAATTTATAATGACCTTTGAAATAAATTCCACAATGAAATACATCATTATATTGTTTTTGGTTTCTCAGGTACATTCTTTTGCAAACGCCCAACCAGCTTCAGCTACGCCCGAAAAATATGATGTGGTGGTATCGTTTGGCAGCATGTGTTGCGGAACGGTCTCTGATGATTTTTTGGCGAATTTTATTAAACAGTTCAATTGTAAAAACAAGGTTACCATCCAGGGCTTGCAGTTAAGCGGATGTGGCAGAGAAGGAGAATTTAAAATTTTATTTTTGCTGAATAAATTAAATACATCCGCAAAAAAGAAATTAATAACCGGGTTAAAAAAACTGGTACCTGATCAAAATAATAAAAACAAAAAAGCCAAAGCAAGCAGTGGCCCGGTAAGCATTGATTTTGATTTTTCAACAAAACAATTGGAAAACTGCAGCGGGCAGTTAGCCAAATGGAAATGAGTAACAATAACAAATTTTGTTACTGCTATTTATCAAAAACTTTACTGATTCCTTTTGCAGGTTTTATTTATACTGAGGTAGGTTTTATTGCAACGCAAATTGATATTCATTCCAAAAATTATCGAGTGCAATTATTCTTTCTTTAAAAAAAGAGATGATTGCAGGCCAGTCTGATTGATTTAAAATATGTACATTTTCAAGGTAAGCTGTTATGGAGCTGATGAGCTTTTTATCATTGCCGGAATTAAATTGCTTCCATTTCCAATCTGCACCACAAATACCCTGAAATTGCTTTTTAAATTGTGATATCTGATCAAATTGCCAAACTTGTATTCCCGCATCCGGTTGCGATAATTCAATTGCTATAAAAGCCACACCATCCTCACATTGCATGTTGATTCTGATAAATTTTACTCCGGTTTTATAATTTACCCAATTAATTTTTTCGCCTCCGGCAGAAAGTATTGGCCACATATATTGACCAAAAGCAGTCCAGAATTGTTGCCTTACCAAAGGTGCCGGTTGTTTTGAATACATATAATAACATTACCTGTTGCATTATATTGCAGCCATTTATTTTACATTAGTACTCCAGTCAAAAAAACTATCTACATCTTTTTTAAACTTAATCATTGAAGGTTTATTGATGTAATACATGTGGCCGGATTCGTAATAATAATGCCGGAGGTTTTTTCTTAATTCCGGTTCAAGAAACATGTGGGCCACATCGTAATTGGCTGTAAAGTAAGGAGTGGCAAAATCGTAATAGCCACTGCCAATATACACTTTTAGGTGAGTATTTTTTGTCATTGCATCCCGTAAACCTTCTGCCACATTCAGGTATTGGTTTTGCACATTATTGTAATTCCATGGATAAACATTTCCAAAAATATTGTAGGCCCGTTCTTCTTTAAAATTAAGTTCTCTTTCAAAATAATCATTCATAGCACTGGTAAAAGGCCCGTCAATATTGATAAAGGAAGGATCGAAGTCAGCACCTTCCCCTGCATTATCAAAATTATGTCCCGTAAAACGGCTGTCAAGACGGCCAACAGATACCCCATCTTTACGGCGTAATTCTTTATAAAAACGACTGTCAGAAACCCTTAAATTGGCTTGCAAAATATAAGCTTTACCAATGCCGGTGTAATAACTCAGTTTTTCCGCAATACGATCTTTTTCTGCATCACTCAGCCATTCACCTTTAAGCAATGCAGGGGCATACTCATTCATCGCAAAATCCTCACTTTCTTTTAAAGTTTTTTGCAGATCGGCCTGCAATGCGGGGGCTAATTTTTTATGATACCAGGCAGCGGCCGTGAAAGATGGCACATACAAAACATACGGCAAGTCGTTACCAACCGCAATGTCATTTGTTCCAAAATTCAGTACCGGAGAAATCAATAAAATACCATTGATGTAAATGCGGTAATTGTCGGTTAAAAATTTGGAAAGCCCGGCTGCACGGGTAGTACCATAACTTTCGCCGGCTAAATATTTAGGCGATGACCAACGCTGATACTTTGATAAAAAACTACGGATAAAAGCGCCGATACTTTGAACATCTTCTAAAAATCCATGAAACTGTTTGGCATTTTCACCACCTGCAGGTACACTAAAACCCGTAGATACGGGATCTATAAACACAAGGTCAGTTTTATCAAGCCAGGTGTATTCGTTATTAATGATTTGGTATGGCGGAGGTGGTGCGGTCCCATCATCCTCTAGCAGTACTCTTTTTGGCCCCAGACCTCCCATATGCAACCAAACAGAAGATGATCCCGGACCGCCGTTAAATGTAAAACACACAGCTCTTTTAGCTGCCTCTTCTGCATCTTTTCTATAGTAGGTAAAGAATATTTTTGCCACCTGTTTTCCGGTATCATTTTGTAAATTTAAATATCCGGTAAAAGCGGTATAATCTAATTTTTTACCCCCGGTTAAGGTGACCGAATTTTTTGTGATGGTGGCCGTTATCCCTGTAGGGATAAGTTCAGGTTTGTTATCTGTTAAGGTATTTTTTTGAGCCGTTGACATAATACAAACCAATTGTAAAAAAATTAAAAAAGCATATTTCATAATAAAATTTTAGTGTTGTAATATAAGATAAGCTCCTGATAAAACCGGAACCGAAAGCTTAAATGAATACTCATAATTTACTTAACTGTAGAAATATTTTCTCACTAATTATTAACATCAGGGTTTGTAAGGTATTGTATTATAATATTTTAAAATAATTAACAATTTATGGCATATTTTTAGAACTAAATAAATGTATCGCTTCTCGAAGTGATGATGTAAAGTTGAATAAATTTTAACTGAGAACATATCCAATGCACCTGGCCGCATAGCTTTAGGTACACGCAGAGAAGCAGAGGGGGAAGAGTTTTGGTTTACAGCCAAAACTCTTTTATTTTATAGATATCTGTTACTTTCTTTCTCTTAATTCTTTCTAAATTCTTTTATCAGGAACCGGCCACATAGCTGCTAGAAAAATGTACAAAGCGCAGCCAATATACGGATGTATAAAACTCAGTGAAACAGTAGCTATATAAATTATGATTGATAATTTTCCTTTTAAATCACACCCAACAGCCCTTGCAAGTATTGCATTATTTATATTGTGATCCAGCAATGCCATTTCTTATACATAATAAGCAATGCCTGCCATTATTAAAACAATACCGT